>NZ_CEEDOS010000061.1:0-18901 GCF_979256525.1 Klenkia sp. AC732
GGCCAGCACCCCCCCGGGGCCGGGGCCCCCGGGGGGGTGCTGGCCCGCAACACCGCCGCGCCCCCGAGTCCCAGCGCGGCCACCAGCAGTGCGGCCACCCACAGGCCCGGCGAGGCCGTGGTCACGGCCAGCGCGACGAGCACGACCAGCAGCACGCCGACGACGACGCCCCCACCGACCAGGGGTCCGCGTCGTCGTCCGAGGGGGGCCGGTGCTCGCTGCGCGTCCATCACCTCGCAGCATGTCACCCGTCCGTGCGCGGTCGGCGCCGGTCAGCCCGTGGGGTCGATCTCCTCCGGGTCCCGGCCCAGCAGGACCGCCACCTGGTCCACGACCACGTCCCGCACCAGGTCGGCGAGGTCGTCCCGGTCGTGGGCCCGGATCTCCAGCGGGCGGCGGTAGACGACGATCCGCGGCGGGTGCTCGGTGCTGCCCTCGCGCCGTCCCGGCAGGACCCGGGCCAGCGGCACGCTGCCGTCGTCGAGGACGTCGGCGTCCAGGACGACCTCGTCGGGACTGCTGTGGTCGACCCACGGCACGTCCTCGACGGCGAACTCCACACCGGCCAGCTCGCGCTCCCAGCGCCGCTCCAGGTCCTCGACGGCGTCCAGGACGAGGTCGTCGAACTGCTCGGCCCGGCTGCGGGACAACGGGACGCCGGGCGGGACGAGGCGGCCGCGGAGACCGCGACCGTGGCGGTCGCGGCGGGCGCGGGCGGGAGGACGGTCCATGGCGGGGCGAGCCTACGTCCGGGCCGCCGCGGCACGAGCGGTCCGGTGTGCCTGCTGACGCTCGGCGCGTGGCGCGGTTAGTGTGCGAGCCGTGAGGAACCGGTGGTGAGGCAGTCACGTCGCTGCTCGCGCAGCGGCTGCGCGCAACCGGCGGCGGCCACCCTGACCTACGTCTACGCAGAGTCCACGGCCGTCGTCGGACCGTTGGCGACCTACTCGGAGCCGCACAGCTACGACCTGTGCGAGTTCCACGCCGAGCGGCTGACCGTGCCCCGGGGCTGGGACGTCGTCCGGCACGAGGTCGAGGTCGACGACGCCGGTCCGACCGGGGACGACCTGCTGGCGCTGGCCGACGCGGTGCGCGAGGCGGCCCGCCCGGAGGAGTCCGACGCGGAGCCGGTCGACAACGGCGCCGGCCGGCAGCGGGGGCACCTGCGGGTGCTGCCCAACCTGCCCTGAGGATCCCGCCGGGGTCACACGTCGCGTGGTCCGTGGCTGCAGCACGGCGGCGACGGCGCCGATAGGGTCGTCGGGCCACCTCGTCATGGGGTGGCTCCAACGGACCCGAGGTGGATCAGCGTGCCGGACCTGTCGTCGCTCATCAAGGCCTACGACGTGCGGGGAGTCGTCCCCGACCAGTGGGACGAGTCCGTCGCCCGGGCGATCGGCGCGGCGTTCGCCGAGTTCGTCCACGCCGAGACCGGTGCGTCGGCCGTGGTCACCGCCCACGACATGCGCGAGACCTCTGTGCCGCTCTCGCGCGCCTTCGCCGAGGGCGTGCTCAGCCGCGGGGTCGACGTCGTCGAGGCCGGGCTGGGCTCCACGGACATGCTCTACTTCGCCGCCGGCAGCCTGGACCTGCCCGGGGCGATGTTCACGGCCAGCCACAACCCGGCGCAGTACAACGGCATCAAGATGTGCCGAGCCGGTGCAGCACCGATCGGTCAGGACTCGGGTCTCGCCGAGATCAGGGACTGGAGCGAGCGGCTGCTCGAGGGTGAGTCGGTCTTCGACCGTGACCCCGGCGTCGTGGGCAGCGTCTCCTCGCGAGACGTGCTCAGCGAGTACTCCGAGTACCTGCGCGGTCTGGTCGACCTCTCGGCCATCCGCGCGCTCAAGGTCGTCGTCGACGCCGGCAACGGGATGGGCGGGCACACCGTGCCGGTGGTGCTCTCCGGTCTGCCCCTGGACGTCGTCCCGATGTACTTCGAGCTCGACGGCTCCTTCCCCAACCACGAGGCCAACCCGCTGGACCCTGCCAACCTCGTCGACCTGCAGCGCGCCGTGGTCGAGCACGGCGCCGACGTCGGGCTGGCCTTCGACGGCGACGCCGACCGGGTCTTCCTCGTCGACGAGCGCGGCGAGCCGGTCAGCCCCTCGGCGGTCACCGCCCTGGTCGCCGTCCGTGAGCTCCGCCGCGGGGTCGGCACGACGATCATCCACAACCTGATCACCTCGGCGGCCGTGCCCGAGATCGTCCGGGAGCACGGCGGGGACCCGGTGCGCACCCGGGTGGGCCACAGCTTCATCAAGGCCGAGATGGCCCGCACCGACGCGGTCTTCGGTGGCGAGCACTCCGCGCACTACTACTTCCGGGACTTCTGGCGCGCCGACACCGGCATGCTGGCCGCGATGCACGTGCTCGCGGCCCTCGGCGAGCAGCCGGGCACCCTCTCGGAGCTGACCGCCGACTACAGCCGCTACGTGGCCTCCGGGGAGATCAACTCCACCGTGGCCGACCCCGCCGACCGGGTCGCCGCCGTGCGCGCGGCCTACGGCACCGACGAGCGGGTCGCCTTCGACGAGCTGGACGGCCTCACCGTCCAGCTCCCCGACGGGGCCTGGTTCAACCTGCGGGCCAGCAACACCGAACCCCTGCTCCGACTCAACGTCGAGGCCCCCGATGGAGCTCGGATGACCGAGATCCGTGACCACGTCCTGGAGATGGTGCGCGCATGACCGGTACGACCCACCCCGAGACCCTGGGCATCGACCCCTCGCTGCTGGCCATCCTGGCCTGCCCGGACACCCACCACAGCCCGCTCAGCCTCGACGTCGCTGCTGCCGAGCTGTTGTGCAGCACCTGCGACCGGGCCTTCCCGGTGCGTGACGGCATCCCGGTGCTGCTGCTCGACGAGGCCCGGCGCCGGTCGGCGTGACGTCCCCCGAGCTGGCCGAGGAGGTCCTCGACGACCCGGAGCTGTTGCGGGCCCGGGACCCCCACGGCCTGCTCCCGGCCGTGGCCGGAGCCGGTGCGCAGGTCCGGGAGACCGCGCGGCTCACCGAGGAGGCCGGCCTGGGCCGGGTGACCGGTGCCGGGCGGCCGCGGGGTCTGGTCGTCGTGGCCCGGCGTGAGGGTGCGGTGGCGGCGTCCGTGCTGCGGGCGCTGCTGGGGCCCTCGAGCCCGGTGACCGTGGACGTCGTCCCCGGCCCGGACCTGCCGGTGTGGATGGGCGCCTCCGACGTGGCCGTCGTGGCCACCAGGACCGGCGCCGGCCGGTACGCCGTGACCCCCGCCTACGAGGCGGCCCGGCGGGGCGTCGCCGTCGTCGGGATCGGGGCGGAGGGGGCTCCGTTGCACGCTGCGTGTGCGGCCGCGCGTTCCCCCTACGTGGCACTCCCCGACACGCGGGTGCGGCACGCAACGCTCTGGTCTCTGCTGACACCGATGCTGCGCCTGGCCACCGACCTGGGGCTGCTGGCCCCCGGTGCGGCCGACACCGACGTCGTCGCCGCCGCGCTCGACGAGGTCGCCGCCGCCTGCGGGCCGGCCCGGGAGTCCTTCGTCAACCCGGCGAAGACCCTGGCCCTGGAACTGCTCGATGCGTTGCCCGTCATCGCTGCCGAGGGCCCCCTGGCCGGGGCCGCCGCCACCCGGGTCGCCGATCAGCTGGCCACCCTGGCCGGCCTCCCTGCCAGTCACTACCGCCTGCCCGACCAGCGGGTCGCCGCGTGCGCCGTGGTCGGTGGGCCGCTGGCGGCCGGGGACTCCGACGACTTCTTCCGGGACCGGACCGACGACGAGGGGCGTCGCCTGCGCCTGATCACCCTGCGCGACGCCCAGGCCGACCACGACGGCCGGGCGGAACGGGAGCCGTCCAACGCCGCGGACGCGATGCGCCAGGTGTTGCGCCTGGCCACCGACCGCAACGTGCCCGTCAGCGCACTGGGCGAGCCCGGGGGGCACGACTCGGAGCCGCGTCTGGCCCGGGTGGCGCGCCAGCTCGCGGCGGCCGACTTCAGCGCCGTTTACCTCGCGCTGGCCCTGGACACCCAGCGTTCGTGAGCACCCCGGCCGAGCCCGCGCCCGACACCGAGGGTGCTGCGGCTGACGCCGGTGCACACGGTGGCACCCGGGCGATCATCGCCGCCCTGGCGGCCAACCTGGGCATCGCGATCGCCAAGTTCGTCGCCTTCCTGGTCACCGGCGCCTCCTCGATGCTGGCCGAGGCGATCCACTCCGTCGCCGACTCGGGCAACCAGGTGCTGCTGTTGATCGGTGGCCGCACGTCCCGACGCGCCCCCACCCCGCAGCACCCGTTCGGCTTCGGCCGCGACCGCTACGTGTACGGCTTCCTGGTCGCCATCGTGCTCTTCAGCGTCGGTGGCGTCTTCGCCGTCTACGAGGGTGTGCACAAGCTGCTCGAGCCCGAGGAGCTGACCAGCCCGGGGTGGGCCTTCGGCGTGCTCCTGGTGGCCATCGTGCTGGAGTCCTTCTCGCTGCGGACCGCGCGCAAGGAGACCGATGCCGTGCGCAAGCCGGGGGAGTCCTACTGGGCCTTCATCCGGCACGCCCGGGCACCCGAGCTGCCCGTGGTCCTGCTGGAGGACACCGCTGCGCTGACCGGCCTGGTCCTCGCGCTGCTGGGTGTCGGGCTCTCGGTGGTCACCGGGAACGGGGTCTACGACGGGCTGGGCACCGTGGCCATCGGCCTGCTGCTCATCGTGGTCGCCGCGATCCTGGCCGTGGAGACCAAGAGCTTGCTGCTCGGCGAGTCCGCCACCCCGGACGTGCAGCGGCAGATCGTCGCCGCCCTCGAGGGCTCGGGCAGCGTGCTCTCGGTCATCCACATGGAGACCCAGCACCTGGGCCCCGAGGAGCTGCTGGTGGGCGCGAAGATCGCTGTGCGGCACGACGACACCGCCGCCGCGGTCGCCTGCGCCATCGACGAGGCCGAGGCCCGCATCCGGGCCGCCGTCCCGATGGCGAGGGTGATCTACCTGGAGCCCGACATTCGCCGTCGAGCTGCAGAACCGAGGCCCGCCGCCGGTGCGTCGACGCCGGAGGGCGGGTCACCTCACCGGTAGCGTCCACCGGGATGTGGAAGCTGACCAACACCGTCCGGCACTACCCCTGGGGCAGCCGGACCGTGATCCCGGAGCTGCTCGGGCAGGTCTCCCCTGCGGCCGAGCCCCATGCCGAGTTGTGGATGGGTGCTCACTCTGATGCCTCCAGCGTGCTGGACGACGGCCGCGTTCTGGATGCCGCCATCGCCCAGGACCCGGAGCGGCTCCTCGGCGGCGCTGTCCGCCAGGCCTTCGGGGACCGCCTCCCGTTCCTGATGAAGGTCCTCGCCGCGGACAGCCCGCTGTCCCTGCAGGCGCACCCCACGACCGCGCAGGCTCAGGTCGGGTACGCCGCCGAGGAGGCTGCCGGGGTCCCGCAGGACGACCCGACCCGCACCTTCAAGGACCCCTTCCACAAGCCGGAGATCCTGCTCGCGATCACCCCGGTCGAGGCCCTGTGCGGCTTCCGGCCGGTCGAGGAGTCGCTGCACTGCCTGGCCAAGCTGCAGCTGCCCGAGCTCAAGCCCACCATCGCCGCACTGGCCCGCGGTGGGCTGCAGGTCGCGGTCCCGCAGCTGCTCGCCCTCTCGGCGAAGCGCCGCCAGTCCCTGGTGACCGCGGTCGCCGAGCGCGCCGCCGCCTTCGTGGCCGCGCACGACCCGGAGTTCATCAACACCTACCGCTGGGCCGCCAGCCTGGCGACGACCTACCCCGGTGACATCGGGGTGGTCATCTCGCTGCTGTGCAACCACCTGACGATCGCCCCCGGTGAGGCCGTCTTCCTGCCCGCCGGCAACCTGCACGCCTACCTGTCCGGGGCCGGCGTCGAGGTGATGGCCAGCTCGGACAACGTGCTGCGCGGCGGTCTGACCGGAAAGCACGTGGACCTGGCCGCCCTCGTCGAGGTGCTGGACTTCACCGACGGCCGGGTGCCGGTCATCCGCCCCGTCCTGGGGCCCGGTGGCCTGCGGTACCCGGTGCCGGTCGAGGACTTCGACCTGACCCGCTGCGAGCTGGGCGCGGACCCGGGCAGCCTGCGCACCTCGGGCCCGCAGGTCCTGCTCTGCACCGAGGGCCGGGCGGTGCTCGGCACCGACGACGGCGAACTCGTGCTGGACCAGGGCGAGTCGGCCTTCGTCCCGGCCGGTGCCCCGCTGACCGCGCAGGGGCCGGCCGTCCTCTACCGCGCGACGACGGGCCTGCGCGCGACGTGAACCCACGGTCGGGGGTGTGACGAACCCCCGACACGCGAGACGTCGAGGGCTCCAACCCGTACCCTGGACCACGGCACGAGCCCCGCCGAAGCCTCGGCATGCTCGCTCACGAACAGATCCGACGCTGCCGCAGCCCCTCTGGCGCGGCCGGGACACTCTGGAGCGACATGACCGCCTCTACAGGCGCACGCGTACTGACCACCGACGACTTCAAGGTCGCCGACCTCTCCCTCGCCGGCTTCGGCCGCAAGGAGATCTCCCTCGCCGAGCACGAGATGCCGGGCCTGATGGCGCTGCGCGCCGAGTTCGGTGACGACAAGCCCCTCACCGGTGCCCGCATCGCCGGCTCGCTGCACATGACCGTGCAGACCGCCGTCCTCATCGAGACGCTGACCGCGCTGGGCGCCGACGTCCGCTGGGTCTCCTGCAACATCTTCTCCACCCAGGACCACGCCGCCGCGGCCATCGCCGTCGGCCCCGAGGGCACCGTCGACGCCCCCTCCGGCACCCCCGTCTTCGCCTGGAAGGGCGAGTCGCTGGAGGAGTACTGGTGGTGCACCCAGCGCCTGTTCGAGTTCCGTGACGAGGCCGGCACCGTCATCGGCCCGAACATGATCCTGGACGACGGCGGCGACGCCACCATGCTGGTCCACCTCGGCACCCGGTTCGCCGCGGACGGCGCGGTGCCCGACACCACCGAGTCCGACAGCGAGGAGTTCTCGGTCGTCCTGCAGGTGCTGCGCGACACCATCGCGGCCGACGAGCAGTACTGGACCCGCATCGGCCAGGAGATCAAGGGCGTCACCGAGGAGACCACCACCGGCGTGCTGCGGCTCTACGAGCTCGCCCGCGACGGCCGCCTGCTCTTCCCGGCGATCAACGTCAACGACTCGGTCACCAAGAGCAAGTTCGACAACCTCTACGGCTGTCGCCACTCCCTCATCGACGGCATCAACCGCGCCACCGACGTCATGATCGGCGGCAAGGTCGCCGTCGTCTGCGGCTTCGGCGACGTCGGCAAGGGCAGCGCCGAGGCCCTTCGCGGCCAGGGCGCCCGGGTCATCGTCACCGAGATCGACCCGATCTGTGCCCTGCAGGCCGCCATGGAGGGCTACCAGGTCACCACGCTGGACGACGTGATCGGCACCGCCGACATCATCATCACGACGACCGGCAACAAGGACATCATCTCCGCCGAGCAGCTGGCCGCCACCAAGCACCAGGCGATCATCGGCAACATCGGTCACTTCGACAACGAGATCGACATGGCCGGCCTGGCCAAGATCCCCGGCGTCGTGAAGACCAACATCAAGCCGCAGGTCGACGAGTGGCGGTTCGCCGACGGCCACACGATCATCGTGCTCTCCGAGGGCCGGCTGCTGAACCTGGGCAACGCCACCGGGCACCCCAGCTTCGTGATGAGCAACTCCTTCACCAACCAGGTGCTCGCCCAGATCGAGCTGTGGGGCAACCGCGCCGCCTACGAGGGCCAGACCCCCGGCGTCACCGTGCTGCCCAAGCACCTCGACGAGAAGGTCGCCCGCCTCCACCTGGACGCCCTCGGCGTCAAGCTCACCGAGCTGTCCAAGGTGCAGGCCGACTACCTCGGCGTCCCGGTCGAGGGCCCGTACAAGAGCGACCACTACCGCTACTGAGACAGGACCTGCTCGCCCCCCGCACCACGCTCCGCGCGGTCCGGGACCCTGCGAGCAGGCCGTTCCAGCCAGTCACGACCGCACCCTCCAGGGGCACGACCCTGGAGGGTGCGGTCCGTCTGGGACCGGTTCACGCACAATGGGGGGCGTGCCGCCTTCCGCTCCGCTGTCCGGTTCCTCCCGCGGCCGCGTGCTCGTCGTCGACGACGACGCCGCGCTGGCCGAGATGCTCGGCATCGTGCTGCGGCGCGAGGGCTACGAGCCCGCCTTCGTCTCCGACGGCGCCCGGGCGGTCGCGACGTTCCAGCAGGTCCGCCCCGACCTGGTGCTGCTGGACCTCATGCTCCCGGGGCGCAACGGGCTGCAGATCTGCGCGGACATCCGCACCCAGTCCAGCGTCCCGATCATCATGCTCACCGCCAAGGGCGACACCATCGACGTCGTCCAGGGCCTGGAGGCCGGCGCCGACGACTACGTGACCAAGCCCTTCAAGCCCGTCGAGCTGGTCGCCCGGGTGCGCTCCCAGCTGCGGCGGGGGGAGACCGGGCAGGCCGAGAACCTGGTGATCGGCGACGTCTCCATCGACGTCCCGGCGCACCAGGTGTCCCGGGCCGGCGAGCCGATCGCGCTGACCCCGCTGGAGTTCGACCTGCTGGTCGCCCTGGCCCGCAAGCCCCGGCAGGTCTTCACCCGCGAGCTGCTGCTGGAGCAGGTGTGGGGCTACCGGCACGCCGCGGACACCCGGCTGGTCAACGTGCACGTGCAGCGGCTGCGCGCCAAGGTCGAGCGCGACCCCGAGCGCCCCGAGGTGGTGCTGACGGTGCGCGGCGTCGGCTACAAGGCCGGCCCGCCGTGACCGGGCCGGGACGCCCGCGGGCGTGAGCGCGTCCACCGCCCGGCCGCCGGCGCCGCCGTCCCCGCCGCCGGCGGCCCGCCCGGTCCGTCGGCGCAGCGAGCTCCGCCGGCTGCGTCGCGGGGTGCAGCGGCGCGTGCTGCGGGGACGCCGTCGTGCCCAGCGGGTCGTGCGCCGGTGGTCGGCCGCCGCCTGGCACGCCTGGCGCTCCTCGCTGCAGCTGCGCATCGGGGCCATCACCATGGCCGTCGCCGGTGTGGTCGTGGTCATCGTCAGCGTGGTGCTGTTCAACCAGATCAGCGACCAGCTGCTCCGGGTGAAGCGGGACGCCGCCGTCGACCAGGCCCAGGCCGGGGTCTCCTACGCCCAGTCCCAGGTGGCGGGCATCGTCACCGGCGACGCCGCCAGCGTGCGCTCCACCCTGGACCGGACGGTCCGGGAGCTGCAGAGCCGCAACGGGGAGGCCGGCAACTTCGACACGGTGCTGGTCTACCGAGCCGGGGACACCCCGCGCCCGGCGGCCAGTCGACCGTTCCTGTACTCGGCGCTGCCCGCCGACCTGGTGGACGCCGTGGACGACGGCACCCAGGTCTACCGGTACGCCCTGGTGCCCAACGGCTCGCAGGAGCAGGTCCCCACCCTGCTGATCGGTGCCCCGGTGCCCATCGACGGGCAGGGCGGTGAGCAGGTCGACCTCTACTACGCCTTCCCGCTGGACCAGGAGCAGGAGACGCTGTCCCTGGTCCGCAGCACCGTGGTCATCAGCGGCATCGCCCTCACGCTCTTCGTCGTCGGCATCGGCGTGCTGGTCACCCGGCTGGTCGTCGACCCGGTGCGGCGCGCCGCCCGGGGCGCCCAGCGGCTGGCCGAGGGGCGGCTGGAGGAGCGGCTGGCGGTCAGCGGCGAGGACGACCTCGCCCGGCTGGCCAGCAGCTTCAACGCGATGGCCGACAGCCTGCAGAAGCAGATCGTCCAGCTCGAGGGCCTCTCCCAGCTGCAGCAGCGCTTCACCTCCGACGTCTCGCACGAGCTGCGCACCCCGCTGACGACGGTGCAGATGGCCGCAGAGGTGCTGCACGAGTCCCGGGCGGACTTCGACCCGCACGTCGCCCGTTCGGCCGAGCTGCTCTACGCCGAGGTCAACCGGTTCGAGCTCCTGCTGTCGGACCTGCTGGAGATCAGCCGGTACGACGCCGGGGCCGCGGTCCTGGAGGCCGAGCCGACCGACCTGGGTCCGCTGCTGCACCGGGTGGCCGACGGCATGTCCGCGCTGGCGCAGCGTCACGGGTGCCGGCTCGAGGTCGCCACCCCGGCCCGCCCCGTGATCGCCGACGTCGACGCCCGCCGGGTGCAGCGGGTGCTGCGCAACCTGGTGGGGAACGCCATCGAGCACGGTGCCGGACGCCCGGTGGAGATGACCCTGGCCGCGAACCGCACGGCCGCCGCGGTGACCGTCCGGGACCACGGGATCGGGCTGACCTCCGAGGCCGCCCAGCACGTGTTCGACCGGTTCTGGCGGGCCGACCCGGCCCGGGTGCGCACCGTGGGCGGCTCCGGGCTGGGCCTGTCGATCAGCCTGGAGGACGCCCGGCTGCACGGCGGGTGGCTGCAGGTCTGGGGCCAGCCCGACCAGGGCGCGCAGTTCCGCCTCACCGTGCCGCTGACCGCCGGCACCGAGCTCACCGGTTCGCCCCTGCCGCTGCGGCCGGCCGTCGTCCGTCGACCCGGCGGCACCCGGTGAGGCGGGGCCGCGCCGGGCTCCTGGCCGCGGTGCTGACGGCGGTACTGGCCGGTTGCACCACCGTGCCGACCAGCTCCCCGACGGTCGAGATCACCCAGATCGCCGACCCCCCGGCCGACGTCGGTGTCGAGGCGCTGCCGCCGGAGGTCGGTGCCAGTCCGGAGGAGGTCGTGCGGGGCTTCGTCGACGCGATGGCGAGCACCACCCGCAACCACCCGGTGGCCCGCCAGTTCCTCACCGCCCAGGCGGCGGACCGGTGGAGCGACACCGAGGGCGTCACGGTGATCAGCGCGGACTACGCGCCGGTGGCCACCGACGCGAGCACCGTGGAGGTGACCGCCGAGCTGGTCGGTGCCGTGGACACCCAGGGCGTCTTCACCGTGGGCACCGGCCAGGCGTACACCCGCAGCATGGCCCTCACGCAGGAGCGGGGGGAGTGGCGGATCACCGACCCGCCGGACGGCCTGGTGCTCCTGGAACCCGACTTCGCCCGCACCTACGACCAGGTCAGCGCCTACTTCCTGGACCCCACCGGCACCCGGGTGGTGCCCGACCCGCGCTTCCTGGTCGACGGCGAGGCGCAGCCCACCGCCCTGGTCGACCGGCTCCTCACCGGGGCGTCGACGCCGGTCGCGGCCGGCGTGGTCAACCCGTTGGCCGGGTCCGAGCTGCGCAGCAACGTCGACGTGCAGCGCCAGGTGGCCGTCGTCGACCTGACCGGGCTGCCGCCCGACGTCGTCGACGACCCCAGTGCGCTGTGCGCGCAGCTGGTCTGGTCGCTGGACCAGCTCGACGACGTCCGTGCGGTGCGGGTCCTCGTCGACGGCCAGCAGCTGCGGGTCCCCGGCGTCCCGGACGTGCAGTCCGTGGACGACTGGGCCGCGCTGGACCCCGACGCCGTCCCGGTGGGGTCGGTCGGGCACTACGTGGACGCCGGCGCGCTGCGCACCGTGACCTCGGGGGAGCCCGTGCCGGGACCGGCAGGGACGGGCGTCTACGCCCTGCGGTCGGCCGCGGCGACCGCGGACCCGACCACCAACCAGCTGGGGTCCCTGGCCGGGGTGTCGGCCTCGGCGGGTGGTGCGACCCTGCTGCTGGGTCCCTACGGCGGCGAGCTGGCCCCGCTGCTCACCGCCGGCACGCTCACCGACCCCACCACTGCGGCCACCCGCCCCGAGGTGTGGACCGTGCGCGACGGCACGGAGGTGATCCGGGTCCCGGCGTCCGGTGCGCCGCAGACGGTGAGCGCGACGACGCTGGCCGGGCAGGGGGCGGCGCGGGAGTTCCAGCTCTCACCCGACGGTGTCCGGGCCGCGCTGGTCGTGGACGGGCCCGACGGCGGCCAGGTGCTCGTGGGCACGGTGGTGCGCAGCGACGACCAGGTCGCCGTCCGGGACCTGCGGGCGGTGGCCCCCTCGCTGTCCCAGGTCGTGGACGTGGCCTGGCGGAACTCCGCGGCGCTGCTGGTGCTGGCCGGGGACGCCGGCGCCGAGAGCACGGTGCCCTACGCCGTCGGGGTGGACGGCTGGGGTGTGACGGCGGTGACCACCTCGGGTCTCCCCGCCCAGCCCACCGCGGTCGCCGCGGCGCCCAGCCGGCTCCCCCTGGTGGTGGCCGGCGGCACGCTCTGGCAGCTCGCCGGTGGCACCTGGAGCACGCTGGTCCGCGGTGCGGAACCGCTGCCCGGAGGCGCGCCCTTCTACCCGCTCTGAGCCGTGGGCGCGGCCCGCTGTCCACACCGGGTGGCGGTGTCCCCGACCCGGCCGTGCGGCCGCCGGCGCGGCGAGGGGCGGGGCAGCCTGACCGGGTGACGTGGTGGGGACGGGTGGGCACCGGGCTGGTGGCTCCGCTGGCCGACCTGGTGCTGCCCCGGGCGTGCGCCGGGTGCGGCCGGCCGGGGCGGGTGCTCTGCCCGCGGTGCGCGGCGCTGCTGGCCGACCCCCGCCCGGCCCAGCCGCGGCGCCACCCGACCGGGTTCCCGCCCACCGTCGCCGCCGGCGGGTACGCCGGGTCGGTGCGCCCGGTCGTCAACGCCTTCAAGGAACGCGGACAGGCCGATCTGGCCGCGCCGCTGGGCACCGCGCTGGCCCTGGCGGTGTCCGCGGTCCTGCGCGCGGCCCGCGACGGACCGGGCGGCGTGCGCCCCGGCCCGGGCCGCCCGGTGCTGCTGGTGCCGGTGCCCAGCACCCGGGCCGCCCTCCGTGAGCGGGGCCGGGACCACGTCGGTGAGCTGACCGCGGCCGCCGTGCGCGAGCTGCGCGATGCCGGACTGCCGGTCGCGGCCGCCCCGCTGCTCGCCCGGCGCGGCCGGGTGCGGGACTCTGCCGGGCTGTCGGCGGACGAGCGGCGGGCCAACCTGGCCGGCAGCGTCGTCCCGGTCGCGCGGGGGCGGCGGTACGGGCCGGTGCGGGACGGGGTGCGGCCCGCCCTGCTCGTCCTGGTGGACGACGTCGTCACCACCGGGGCGACCCTCACGGTCGCCGCCGGGGTGCTGGCCGGCCACCGCCACGCCCGGGACGCGCCGGTGGTGGGCGCGGTCGTGGCGGCCACCCCGCTGGGCCGACGCGCCGTCCCGACAGACCCCGGCCCCGGCGTGTTCACCGTCCGTGACCTGTGAGGACACCCAGGAGGGGTGGGCCAGGACTGTCGGACCGGCCCGTCCGGGGCTAGCGTCGGATCGATCACACCCGAGTTCGGGAGGTCACATGGAGATCGTCGTCCGAGGTCGCAACGTCGAGGTGCCCGAGCACTTCCGGCAGCACGTCGAGGACAAGGTCGGCCAGCTGGAGCGCTTCGACGCGAAGATCGAGCGCTTCGACGTGGAACTGCTCCACGAGAAGAACCCACGCCAGTCCGCGAACTGCCAGCGCGTGGAGATCACCCTGCGGGGCAAGGGCCCCGTCGTGCGTGCCGAGGCCTGCTCGGCGGACTTCCAGTCCGCCCTGGACGCCGCCGTCACCAAGCTGGAGAACCGGCTCCGACGGGCCGCCGACCGGCGGCGGGTCCACCACGGGCGCCGCACCCCGGCCAGCGTCCGGCTCGACGGCAGCGCCGCGCGCATCGACGCCGTCGCCGCGGTCGCCCTGGACCAGCAGCTGGCCGAGGGGCAGCACCGGACCGACCTCGACGAGCACCTGCCCGGACGCGTCGTCCGGGAGAAGCAGCACCCGGCCACCCCGATGACGGTGGACCAGGCGCTGCACGAGATGGAGCTCGTCGGGCACGACTTCTTCCTCTTCGCCTGTGCCGACACCGGCGTCCCGACGGTCGTCTACCGCCGGCACGCCTACGACTACGGCCTGATCCGGCTCGGTGAGCCGGCGGCCGGGCGCGTCGAGGACGCCGTCCGGGAGACCGCGAACGCCTGAGGGGGAGCTGCGGGCCGTCCTCCCACGCCGGGAGGGCGGCCCGCGGCGCGTTCAGACGTTGCCCAGCACCCGGTCCACGGCGATCTCCAGCACGACCCGGGCCGGGTTGACCCGCGGCTGCCGGTAGCGGGCGGCGTACCGGGCGACCGCGTCGGCGACGGAGGCCTCGTCGTCCCGGAGGGTGGCGACGCCCTCCAGGGTGGTCCAGCGGCGGCCGTCGACCTGGCAGACCGCCACCCGCGCCGTGCCGGCGCCGGCACGGACGTGGCCGGCCTTGACCGAGGTGCCCGAGGTGATGACCCGGGCGGTGCCGGCGTCGACGTCGAAGGTGACCCCGACAGGCACCACGTGCGGGGTGCCGTCGGCCCGCAGCGTCGTCAGCGTCGCCAGGTGCCGCTCGGTGAAGAAGGTGCGCAGGTCGTCGGAGAGGTCCAGGGCCACCGCTGCAGGCTACGGGGCGCCGGCGTCGCCTCCCCGGCCTGCGCAAGCGCCGGTGGGCGGGGACGGCGCGGGCGGGGCAGGATCGGCCCGTGGAACTCCAGGGTGCGCGCGTGTGGGTGGTCGGGGCGACCGGGGTGCTGGGTGGTGCGCTGGCCCGGGGGATGGCCGCGGCCGGTGCCCGGGTGGCCCTGGCCGGGCGCGATCGGCAACGGCTGGCCGCGCTGGCCGAGGAGCTCGGGGGCGTGCCCACCCAGCCGGTGGACGCCGTCGACGTGGAGTCCGGCCGGGCGGCCCTCGCCGCGGCGGTCCAGGCGCTGGGCGGGCTGGACGTCGTCGTCGTGGCCAGCGGGGTGGTGGCCTTCGGTCCCGCGGCCGACGCCGACGACGCCGTCGTCGAGGAGCTCTTCGCGGTCAACACGCTGGGCCCGATGAGCCTGGTCCGGGCCGCTCTGCCCCGGCTGGCCGACGGCGGCGCGGTGGTGTTGCTGTCCGCGATCGTCGCCGACGCGCCGACCCTGCAGATGGCCGAGTACTCCGCCTCCAAGGCGGCGCTGTCGGCCTGGGCCTCGGTGCTGCGCCGGGAGCTGCGGTCCCGCAAGGTCGCCGTGCTGGACGTCAAGCCCCCGCACGTGGACACCGGTCTCGTCGACCGGGCCCTGGCCGGGACCCCGCCGCGGCTGCCGGCCGGGTACGACCAGCAGGCCCTGGTGGACACGGTGCTCGACGGGGTGCGCCGCGGCAGCCGCGAGGTCGTCCTGGACCCGGGGGCCGGGACGCTCGTCCTGCGCTGACCGGGCGACCGGGCGACCCGGCGGTCGCCGTCCCGTCTCGGCGGCCGGGGTCGGTGGCGGGGCGGCACTACATTGGACGACGTGGTGTTCTCGAAGATCCTGCGTGCCGGTGAGGGCAAGCTCGTCCGGCGGTTGTCCAAGATCGCCGATGCGGTCGAGTCCCTCGAGCCCGACGTCGTCGACCTGACCGACGCGCAGCTGCGGGCCAAGACCGACGAGTTCAAGGAGCGGTACGCCGACGGCGAGTCGCTGGACTCGATGCTGCCCGAGGCGTTCGCCGTCGTCCGTGAGGGCGCCGGTCGCACGCTGGGCCAGCGGCACTACCGGGTCCAGCTGATGGGCGGTGCGGCGCTGCACCTGGGCAACATCCCGGAGATGAAGACCGGTGAGGGCAAGACCCTGACCGGTGTGCTGCCGGCCTACCTCAACGCCCTGACCGGTGACGGCGTGCACGTCATCACCACCAACGACTACCTCGCCAAGCGCGACGCCGAGTGGATGGGCCGGGTCCAGCGCTTCCTCGGGCTGTCGGTGGGCACCATCGTGTCCGGCCAGAAGCCCGACGTGCGCCGTGAGCAGTACGCCGCCGACATCACCCACGGCACTAACAACGAGTTCGGCTTCGACTACCTGCGCGACAACATGGCCTGGAGCCGGGGCGACCTGGTCCAGCGCGGCCACCACTACGCGATCGTCGACGAGGTCGACTCGATCCTCATCGACGAGGCGCGCACCCCGCTGATCATCAGCGGCCCGGCCGAGCAGTCGGCCAAGTGGTACGGCGAGTTCGCCCGCATGGTGCCGCTGATGAAGAAGGACCGGCACTACGAGGTGGAGGCGGCCAAGCGCACGGTCGCCGTCACCGAGGAGGGCGTCGAGTTCGTCGAGGACCAGCTCGGCATCGACAACCTCTACGAGGCGGTCAACACCCCGCTCATCGGTTACCTGAACAACGCGCTCAAGGCCAAGGAGCTCTTCCACAAGGACCACGAGTACATCGTCACCAACGGCGAGGTCCTCATCGTCGACGAGTTCACCGGCCGGGTGCTGGCCGGACGCCGCTACAACGAGGGCATGCACCAGGCGATCGAGGCCAAGGAGAAGGTCGCGATCAAGGACGAGAACCAGACCCTCGCCACGATCACGCTGCAGAACTACTTCCGGCTCTACGAGAAGCTCTCGGGGATGACGGGCACCGCCCAGACCGAGGCCGCGGAGCTCAACCAGACCTACGGCGTGGGTGTCGTGCCGATCCCGACGAACCGCCCGATGGTCCGCGAGGACCGCTCCGACGTCATCTACAAGACCGAGAAGGCCAAGTTCGACGCGGTCGTCGACGACATCGCCGAGCGCGTGGAGGCAGGCCAGCCCGTGCTGGTGGGCACCGCGTCGGTGGAGAAGTCCGAGGTCGTGTCCAAGCTGCTGCTCAAGCGCGGCATCCCGCACGAGGTCCTCAACGCCAAGAACCACGCCCGGGAGGCCTCGATCGTGGCCCAGGCCGGTCGCCTGGCCGCGGTCACCGTGGCCACCAACATGGCCGGCCGTGGCACCGACATCCAGCTCGGCGGCAACGCCGAGGTCATCGCCGACGACGCGCTGCGGGCCCGTGGGCTCACCCCCACCGACACCCCCGACGAGTACGAGGCCGCCTGGGACGAGGCCCTCTCCGACGCCAAGGCCCAGGTCGCCAAGGAGCACGAGGACGTCGTCGCCGCGGGCGGGCTGTACGTGCTGGGCACCGAGCGGCACGAGAGCCGCCGCATCGACAACCAGCTGCGCGGCCGGTCCGGTCGACAGGGCGACCCGGGCGAGTCCCGGTTCTACCTGTCGCTGGGCGACGACCTGATGCGCCGGTTCAACGGCCCGATGCTCGAGTCGATGATGAACACCCTGCGGGTCCCCGAGGACCAGCCGATCGAGTCCAAGATGGTCAGCCGGGCGATCCGGTCGGCGCAGACCCAGGTCGAGCAGCAGAACTTCGAGACCCGCAAGGACGTCCTCAAGTACGACGAGGTCCTCAACCGCCAGCGCACCGTCATCTACGACGAGCGCCGCAAGGTCCTGGACGGGGAGGACCTGCACGAGCAGATCGAGTCGATGCTCGACGACGTCGTCGCCGCCTACGTCGACGGCGCCACCGAGGCCGGCTACGCCGAGGACTGGGACCTGGACCAGCTGTGGACCGGGCTCAAGGCGCTGTACCCGGTGGGCCTGACCCAGCAGGAGCTGCTCGACGACCACGCCGAGGGCGACCAGTCCGCACTCACCGCCGACGTCCTCAAGCGGGAGCTGCTGGCCGACGTGCAGGCCCGGTACGAGGCCCGCGAGGAGACGCTGGGCAGTGACGTCACCCGCGAGCTCGAGCGCCGGGTGCTGCTGAGCGTGCTGGACCGCAAGTGGCGTGAGCACCTCTACGAGATGGACTACCTGCGGGCCGGGATCCACCTGCGCGCGATGGCCAACCGCGACCCGGTCGTGGAGTACCAGCGCGAGGGCTACGACATGTTCAACGCCATGCTCGACGGGATCAAGGAGGAGTCCGTCGGGTTCCTCTTCAACCTCGAGGTGAAGACCAAGGAGCAGCAGGAGGCCGAGGCGAAGGCCAAGCAGGACACCGCCGAGGCCGAGGCGCTGGCGCGAGCCCAGGCCGGCAACGAGCGGGTCCTGGCCCGTCAGGCCGCGGCAGCCGCCGCCGCAGCTGCGCCCGCGGCCCCGGCGGCCACCCCGACGGTCCCGGTCACCGGCAGCGGGTCGGTGACCGACGGGGCGGCCCCGGCCGCCAAGGCCCGCCGGTCGACCCCGGCCGCTGCACCCGCCGCCGACACCCCCGCGCCGGCGACGGCGTCCTCCGGCACCGGGCCCGAGCTGGCGGTGAAGGGCCTCGACGAGCGCCCGGAGACCCAGCTGAGCTACTCGGCGCCCTCGCTGGACGCCTCGCCGACCACGTCCGGGGCGGCGAAGGCCGCCAAGACCGCGACGGTCACCGGGACCAAGGCGCCGGCCCGCAACGCACCCTGCCCGTGCGGGTCGGGCAAGAAGTTCAAGCAGTGCCACGGTCAGGCCGGCTGAGCCCGACCGAGCCCGTCTCGTGACGACGCCCTCCCGACCACCTGCGGTCGGGAGGGCGTCGTCGTGTCCGGGGTCGTGTCCGGGGTCGTGTCCGGGGTCGTGGCCGGGTCCAGGCCCTGGTCAGCCGACCTGCAGGGCGGTGCAGCGCCACCGGCCGTCGATGCCCTCCATCCGCGCCGCGACGGCGTGCGCCCGCCCGTTGCGACGGGCCACCGCGGTCACCTCGGCGACCCCGTCGACCGGCTCGGTCACCCGCACCGAGCTGACCAGCAGGGGGCCGGTGCCCTCGGTGCACCACCGGGGCCGGCGTCCGCGGCTGACCGCGGCGAAGACCGGCAGGGTGAAGGCCGAGTGCAACTGGGTGAACGAGCGGCGCCCGGTGAAGGCCTCCAGGGTCGTGGTGACCAGGCGGCGGCCGGCGACCGCGGGGTCGGGCAGGTCGCTGCGCCGCGAGGCGACGGGGCCGAACTCCTCGGGCTCGGGCAGGTCCAGCGCCGGGCGTGGGCCGGGGACGGGCGCGGGCCTCGGTGACGGCACCCCGGGCAGGGTCAGCCGGGTGACGGGCCGGGTGTCCAGCGGCGGGCCCGGCGTGCGCACCAGTCGCAGGTGCACCCCGTGCGGGCGGGTCGCCCGGCCCGGCTGGTCGGAGGCGCTCGTGCCCCAGCAGTCCGGGGTCGCGTCCGGGGTGGTGTCTGCCGGAGCGGGAGCGACCGGGGCGGCGGCCCGGGCGGGGGTGTGCGGGCCGCCGCCC
>NZ_CEEDOS010000062.1:0-18846 GCF_979256525.1 Klenkia sp. AC732
CCAGCGTGCGACGCCGGACGGCGTGCACGTCGACCTGCAGCTCACCACTGCTGCGCAGGGCGGACCGGTCGATGGCGACACGCTCGGTGTCGGCGTGGACGACCGGGTCGACGACGCGTCGGCGCTGGAGCGTCCGACCCGCTCCCGTCGCTCCGGCCCGGGCCGGTGCTGCGTCGCCGCGGGTGACCACCATCGGCACCAGCACCACGAACCACAGCACGACCAGAGCGGCCAGCAGAACACCCGAACCCATCGCGAACCACCCCGCATCCGTCCTTGGCACCCGTGTGTGCGGCGCCGATCCCTGGCGCCACACGAGTCACACGGGTCACTCGGGACGCACGTTAGGGCCCCCGCTCCCCCGGACGAGGGAGGCGCACCGCGTTCTCGTCGTGTCGTGTCGTGTGTCGACGGCGTGTCGTCCCTCCCGGCGTGTCGCAGGGGTCGTGCGGGCCCGGTCAGGCCGGGGCGGACCGCTGCCAGTGGGCCAGCACGCCGTGCGGGTGGTCGTCGGCGAGCAGGGCGTGGGCCAGGTGGTCCCGCCAGGCGCCGTCGATGTCCAGGTAGGACCGGAGGAGGCCCTCCTCGGTGAACCCCAGGCGCTGCACGAGCCGCCTGCTGGGCCCGTTCTCCGGTCGCACGTCGGCCTGCAGCCGGTGCAGCCCGGCGGGTCCGAACGCGTGGTCGCAGACCAGGGCCACCGCCAGCGACGCCACGCCCTGGCCGGCCGCCGCGCGGTCGATCCAGTAACCCAGGTGACCCGACCGCAGCGCACCGCGGACCACGTTGTCCACCGTCACCTGACCGACCAGCCGGCCCCGGTGCCGGATCGCGAAGGGCAGCGAGCTGCCCAGCCGGGCCCGGCGCCCGGCGGCCCGGCGCATGGCCCGGTACACCGCCGGGGTGTGCCGTTGCGCCCACCCGGCCGGCGCGGAGGGCTCCCAGGGGCTCAGCCAGGCCTCGTTCTCCCGGCGCAGCCGGGACCAGGCGTCGGCGTCCGAGCGACGCAGCGGGTGCAGCTCGACGTCACCGTGACCCAGCTCCGCGGGCCACCCCGGGTGCAGCACCGGGTCCCCGAAGAGCGCGCCGATGGCTCAGCCGCCCAGCAGCATCGGCATGACCGTCACCAGTCCGCCGGGAGACACCTCGGTGACGTCCTCGTCCACCACGATCAGGCAGTTGGACCGGGCCATCCGGGCCAGCACCGCGTCGCTGCCGCTGTCCCCGCCACCGACGGGCTCGACGACGTACCCGCCGTCGGGGTGGCGCATGACCTGGCCGTGCAGGTACTGCCGGTAGCCGAAGGGCGAGAGCAGCTGCTGGGCCGACACGGCCTGCACGGTGCGCCGGAAGAGCTGGCGCTTGCCCAGCATCAGCCGGATCGCCGGGCGGACGAAGACCTCGAAGGCGACCAACGCGGCCACCGGCTCGCCGGGCACGCAGATGACCGGCACGCCGTCACGACCCAGCCGACCGAAGGCCTGCACCGGACCGGGGTGCATGGCGACCTGGGTGAACTCGACGTGCCCCAGCTCGGCCAGCGCCTCTTGCACCAGGTCGAACCCGCCCCCGGCGAACGTGCCGGCGATGAGGACGACGTCGCTGCGCAGCAACTGGCTCTCCAGCAGCTCCACCAGCCGGCGCCGGTCGGCCGGCACGATGCCCGAGCGGTAGGCCTCGGCGCCGGCGTCGCGCGCGGCCGCGGCGAGGGCGTAGCTGTTGACGTCGACGACCTGGCCGGGGACCGGCGTGGTGCCCACGTCGACCAGCTCGCTGCCGGCGCACAGCACGGCGACGCGGGGGCGGGGGCGCACCAGCACGCGCTCGCGGCCGACGGCGGCCAGCAGGGCGATCTGGGCGGGGCCGATGGGGGTGCCCACACCGACGGCGGTGTCGCCGACCGCGACGTCGTCCCCGGTGCGGCGGACGTAGCTGCCCGGCGCGAGCTCGGCCTGCACGGCGACCCGGGCCGCGCCCTGGTCGGTCCAGACCGCGGGCACGACGACGTCGGCCCCGGTCGGCAGCATCGCGCCGGCGGCGACCTTCTGGGTCAACCCCGGCCCGATGGACGTCGGCGCGGCGGCCCCGGCCACGGACTCCCCCACCACGGCCAGGGTGACCGGCTGCTCGAAGGAGGCACCGTGGACGTCGAAGGCGCGGGCGGCGTAGCCGTCCAGACCGGCCTGGTCGAAGGCGGGCAGGTCCCGGCTGCTGACCACGTGCTCGGCGCAGAGCAGGCCCTGCGCGTCGAGCACGGCCAGCTCGATGGGGTCCGGGGTCGGTGCCGCGGCGAGGATGAGGTCCAGGTGCTGCTCGACGGTGCGCACCCGACCCGGGTCCGCGGCGAACTCACCGGTGTCCGCGGCCGGGTCGGGGTCACGGTCCCCGGAGGACACCGCGGGCGCCGGGACGGCGACGTCCCGGTCGACCTGCACGGTGTGCTGCGCCGGGGCCGGCGTCGTCGCCGGGCCCCGGACGCCGCCGATCTGCTGGGTGGGCTGGACGCCGACCGGCGCCCCGGTGCCGAGGTCGATCTGGGTGGTGTCCCGGGACCCCCGGAACCACCCGCGTGACTTGTCCTCGGTCATCCCCACCACCGTCTGCGAGCTCCTGGGCCTGCGTCGCCGCGACGTCGTCCGTGCGCGGGGTGGGTCCTGACCGACCGCACCGGTGACCGATGGTGCCCCCTCGGGCGCCCGGTCAGGCCGGCGACGCGCCCTCGGCGGGCAGGTCGGCGACGAAGTCACGCAACCACGGGCGCAGGGCCGGGCCCAGGTCGTCGCGCTCGACGGCCAACCGGACGACGGCCTTGAGGTAGTCCAGCTTGTCCCCGGTGTCGTAGCGGCGGCCGGAGAACACCACGCCGTGCACCGGGACGCCCTGCTCGACGAGGGCCAGGAGGGCGTCGGTCAACTGGATCTCCCCGCCGCGGCCGGGCGGGGTGGCCCGGATGGCGTCGAAGACCTCGGGGGCCAGCACGTAGCGGCCGATGATCGCCAGGGAGGAGGGCGCCTCCTCCCTCGGGGGCTTCTCGACCATGCCGGTGATCCGGACGACGGCGTCGCCGTCACCGGCGGGGGTCTGCGGCGCGTCCTCGATGGCGACGGCACCGTACTTGTCGATGTTCTCCGCGCCCACGTCCAGCAGCGCGATGACGCAGCCGCCGTGCTCGGCCTGGACGGCCAGCATCTGCTCCAGCAGCAGGTCGCGGGCGTCGATGAGGTCGTCGCCCAGCAGCACCGCGAAGGGCTCGTCACCGACGAAGGCGGCGGCCTGCAGGACCGCGTGGCCCAGGCCCTTGGCCTCGCCCTGGCGGACGAAGTGCACCTGCGCCACGTCGGTGGACTCGTGCACGGCGTCCAGCCGGGACTGGTCGCCCTTCTTCTCCAGCGCGGCCTCGAGTTCGGGCGCGCGGTCGAAGAAGTCCTCGATGGCGGCCTTGTTGCGGCCGGTCACCATGAGCACCTCGCCGAGCCCGGCCCGGGCCGCCTCCTCGACGATGTACTGCAGCGCCGGCCGGTCGACGACGGGCAGCAGCTCCTTGGGCACGGCCTTGGTGGCCGGCAGGAACCGGGTGCCCATCCCGGCGACCGGGATGACTGCCTTGCGGGCGGGACGAGGGGTCGGGCTCGACATGACACGACCCTAGCTAGCCTCCGGTCGTGGCCGACTCCCCCGACGTGGTGAGCGCGAAGGTGTCACTGCGCGCCCGGCTCCTCACCGGACGTGCCGACCGCACACCCGCGGGGCGGGTCGCGGCGGCCCGGGCGGTCGCCGCGCACCTCGGCACCCGACTGGTCGACGGCGTCGTGGTCGCGGGGTACGTGCCCACCGCCGAGGAACCGGGACACGGCGAGCTGCCCGGTGCGCTCGGCCAGCGGGTCCTGCTGCCCGTGGTGCCCGACCGGGGCGCGACGCTGGGCTGGGCCTGGTCGGGGGCCGGGCTGGCGGCCGGCCGGTTCGGCCTGCTCGAACCGGTCGGGCCCCGGCTCCCCGCCGGAGCGCTCGGCGGGGCGGACGTCGTCGTCGTCCCGGCGCTGGCGGTGGGCGCCGACGGCACGCGACTGGGCCGCGGCGGCGGGTTCTACGACCGGGCCCTGACCCACGCCCGTCCCGACGCCGTGCTGGTCGGCGTGGTCTTCGACGAGGAGCTGCTGCCCGCGGTGCCGGGCGGGCCGCACGACGTCCGGCTGACCGCCGTGGTGACCCCGTCGTCGGGCTGGCGTCAGCTGCCGGGCTGACCGCCGCCCAGCAGCGGGACGTCGGAGACCATCCGGATGTGCGCGGCCATCGCGGCCGCCGCAGCCTGCTCGTCACCGGCGCGGACCGCCTCGGCGATCGCCCGGTGCCCGTCCAGCGACCGGTGCGGGCGGCCCTCCTGGGCCAGGGACTCGATCCGGCTCTCGCGGACCCGGTCGCTGATCTCGGCCATGAACCGGGCCAGCAGCGCCGAGTGCCCGGCCGCGGTGACGGCGGCGTGGAACCGCTCGTCGCCGTCGACCCCGCGGCCGCCGGTGTCGACGTCGGCGGTCATCGCCGCCAGGGCCGCGTCGATCTCGCCGAGGTCGGCCGCCGTGCGCCGGCGGGCGGCCAGCGCGGCGAGCCGGACCTCCAGGGCCTCCCGGGCCTCGATGACGTCACCGAGGTCCTCACGGCGGGCGTTCAGCGCGGCCAGCACCGACTCGGTCCGCGGCGGGAGGAGCAGCACCGTGCCGTCGCCGTGCCGGACGGCGACCACCCCGGTCACCTCCAGGGCGACGAGCGCCTGGGCCAGCGTGGCGCGACTGACCCCCAGCGAGGCGGCCAGCTCGCGTTCGGCCGGCAGCCGGTCGCCGGGACCCAGCCCGGCGGCGGACGCCCAGGTCAGCAGCTCGCGCACCACCTGCTCGTAGAGCCGGTTGCGCCGCAACGGGGCGGGACTGCTGCTCACCGCACCTCCCGTGCCGATCCAGCGTGACGGTTGACACAGTAGCCTCGTGGTCGAGAGGCTAGGCCACTGAGACACTGAGCCGCCTCGTCCGAGGTGCTCGCCGGCCCGAGCACGAGCACGATCACAGCCGGCACACAGCCACCCGGCACACAGCCATCCAGCACCGCCCTCCGACGACGTGGGAGCCGACCGTGTCACCCGAGATCATCTCGATCCTCGCGCTGGTGGCGATCTTCGCGATCGCCACCTTCCTGCCCATCAACATGGGCGCCCTCGCGTTCGTGGCCGCCTTCCTGGTCGGCACCCTCGCCGTCGGGATGACCACCGACGACATCCTGGCCGGGTTCCCCGGGGAGCTGGTGCTGACCCTGATCGGGGTCACCTACCTCTTCGCGATCGCCCAGAACAACGGCACCGTGGACCTGCTGGTCCGCGGGGCGGTGAAGCTCGTGGCCGGCCGGGTCGCCTTCATCCCGTGGATCATGTTCGCGGTCACCGCGGTGCTCACCGCGATCGGCGCGCTGTCCCCCGCGGCGGTGGCGATCATCGCCCCGATCGCGCTGGGCTTCGCCGCGAAGTACCGGATCAACCCGCTGCTGATGGGCATGATGGTCGTCCACGGCGCGCAGGGCGGCGGGTTCTCCCCGATCAGCGTCTACGGCGTGACGGTCAACAACATCGTCGCCGACAACGACCTGCCCTCCTCCCCGATCACCGTCTTCCTGGCCAGCCTGTTCTTCAACCTGGCCATCGCGGCGGTCCTGTTCGTCGTCTTCGGCGGGCGGCAGCTGATCGGCCGCAAGGTCACCGACGAGCTCCCCGCCGAGGAGACCACCGCCCCCGACGGCAGCGCCGGCGACCCGGTGATCAGCGGGCACGGCACCTCGGCCGGGTCCTCGGTGGACACCAGCGAGCGGACGGCGACCGGCCGGGTCACCGTCGAGCAGGTGCTGACCCTGGTCGGCCTGGTCGCCCTCGCCGTCCTGGCGCTGGTCTTCGACCTGGACATCGGCTTCGTCTCGATCACCATCGCCACCGTGCTGGCGCTGTTCTCCGCCGCCCGGCACAAGGGCGCGGTCATGCAGATCAGCTGGTCCACCGTGCTGCTCATCGCCGGCGTGCTGAGCTTCGTCTACGTGCTGCAGGAGGCCGGCACCATCGCCTACGTCGGTGAGAGCGTCACCTCGATCGGCGCCCCGCTCGTCGTGGCCCTGCTGCTGGCCTACATCGGCGCCGTGGTCAGCGCCTTCGCCAGCTCCACCGCCATCATCGGCGTCGCCATCTCCCTGGCCGTGCCCTTCCTGATGGCCGGCCAGATCGGCGCCGTCGGCGTCGTCGTGGCACTGGCCATCGCCTCCACGATCGTCGACGTCAGCCCGTTCTCCACCAACGGCGCACTCGTCCTGGCCAACGCCCAGGACGTCGACCGGGACCGCTTCTACAAGCAGATGCTCGCCTACTCCGGCGTCGTCGTGGTGGTCGGGCCGCTGGTGGCCTGGCTGGTCTTCGTCGTCCCCGGCTGGCTCTGACCCACCCCGCAGACAGGAGAGAACATGAGCGCAGGACCCCTCGACGGCGTGCTCGTCGTCGACCTCACCCGGGCCCTCGCCGGCCCGCACGCCGGGATGATGCTCGGCGACCTCGGCGCCCGCGTGCTCAAGGTGGAGAACCCCGGCAGCGGGGACGACACCCGCGGCTGGGGCCCGCCCTTCATGGAGCCCGAGGGCGCCGCGCGGGAGTCGACGTACTTCCTGTCGACGAACAAGAACAAGGAGTCGATCACCCTCGACCTCAAGGACGAGGCGGACAAGGCGACGCTGACCGAGCTGCTGCGCCGGGCCGACGTGCTGCTGGAGAACTTCCGGCCCGGCACCCTGGCCCGGCTGGGCTTCGGCACCGACGTGCTCGCCGAGCTCAACCCCCGGCTGGTCACCCTGGCGATCAGCGGCTTCGGCCACGACGGCCCCGAGGGCGGGCGCGCGGGCTACGACCAGATCGCCCAGGGCGAGGCCGGGCTGATGTCGCTCACCGGGTCCGGACCGGAGGACCCGCAGCGGGTCGGCGTCCCGATCGGGGACCTGCTGGCCGGCATGTACGGCGCCTACGGCGTGCTCGCCGCCCTGCTGGAGCGGGAGAAGACGGGCCGCGGGCAGGTCGTGCGCACCTCGCTGCTGGCCGCGGTCGTCGGCGTGCACGCCTTCCAGGGCACCGCGTGGACGGTGGCGGGCAAGGTGGGCCACGCCCAGGGCAACCACCACCCCTCCATCGCCCCCTACGGCCTCTTCCACTGCGCCGAGGGCGGCAGCGTCCAGCTCTCCTGCGGCAGCGAGTCGCTGTGGCGCAAGCTGTGCGCCGAGTTCGACCTGGACGCCGAGGCCGACGGCCTGGTCACCAACGCCGAGCGGGTGGGCGACCGGCAGCGGGTCATCGAGCTGCTGGAGACCGCCTTCGCCGACATCGACGCCGAGACGCTGCTGGCCCGGCTGTCGGCGGCCGGCGTCCCGGCGGGCAAGGTCCGCACGATCGACGAGGTCTACGGCTGGGACCAGACGCTGTCCCAGGGCCTGCTCGTGGACGTCGACCACCCGACCCTGGGCACCGTGCAGTTGCCCGGGCCGCCGCTGCGCTTCTTCGCCCCCTCCGCCCAGGGCGAGACCGAGACCACGCGCCGCACGCACACCGCTCCCCCGGTCCTGGGCGCCGACGGCGACGCGATCCGCGCCTGGCTGGCCGGGCCGACCGAGGGCGTCCCCCAGCCCGAGGGCGACGACGTCGAGGACGGGCACGCCACGTGAGCGCCCTGGACGCCGCCGTCCCGCCGCCCCCGGCGAAGCCCCGGCGGCTGGACGCCCGGTCGCTGCGCGACCTGGTGCTGGACCCGGGCAGCTGGAAGAGCTGGGACACCCCCGTCCCGGCCCGCACCGTGGACGACGACTACGCCCGTGACCTGGCCCGCGCCGCGGAGAAGACCGGGCAGGACGAGGCCGTCGTCACCGGGGAGGGCCTGCTGCGCGGGCGCCGGGTCGCCGTCGTCGCCGGGGAGTTCGGCTTCCTGGCCGGCTCCATCGGGGTCGCGACGGCGCAGCGGCTGATGGCCGCGGTCGAGCGGGCCACCGAGCAGGGCCTGCCGCTGCTGGCCGCCCCGGTGTCCGGCGGCACCCGGATGCAGGAGGGCACCGTGGCCTTCCTGCAGATGATCGGCATCACCGCCGCCATCGCCCGGCACAAGGAGGCCGGGCTCCCCTACCTGGTCTACCTGCGCAGCCCCACCTTCGGCGGCGTGCTGGCCTCCTGGGGCTCGCTGGGCCACGTGACCATCGCCGAGCCCGGGGCCTCCATCGGCTTCCTCGGCCCGCGGGTCTACGAGTCGCTCTACGGCGAGCCCTTCCCGCCCGACGTGCAGACCGCCGAGCACCTGGCCGAGCGCGGCCTCATCGACGCCGTCGTCCCGGCCGAGGAGATCGCCGACGTCGCCGACCGGGCGCTGCGGGTGCTCGCCGCCCGCGGCACCTGGCACCGCGGCGCCCAGGTGGAGGGACCGGTCGAGGGCGACGGCACCGACGCCGACGACCCGGAGGACGGCCGCTCGGCGTGGGACGTCGTCACCGCGTCACGGCGGACCGACCGGCCCGGCGTCCGCCGGCTGCTGCGGACCGCGGCCACCGACGTCGTCGCGCTCAACGGCACCGGGGCCGGGGAGTCCGACCCCGGGCTGCTGCTGGCCCTGGCCCGGTTCGGCGGCGCGCCCTGCGTCGTCCTCGGGCAGGACCGGCGCGGGCAGTCGCTGTCGGCGCCGCTGGGCCCGGCGGCGCTGCGGGAGGCCCGGCGCGGGATGCGGCTGGCCGACGAGCTGCGGCTGCCGCTGGTCACCCTCATCGACACCCCCGGCGCAGCGCTGTCGGTGGAGGCCGAGGAGGGCGGGCTGGCCGCCGAGATCGCCCGCTGCCTGGCCGACCTGGTGATGCTGCAGGCCCCGACGCTGGCGGTGCTGTTCGGCCAGGGCACCGGCGGCGGCGCGCTGGCCCTGGTGCCGGCCGACCGGGTGCTGGCCGCGGCCAACGGCTGGCTGGGCCCGCTGCCCCCCGAAGGCGCCTCGGCGATCGTGCACCGCGACACCGACCACGCCGGGGAGATGGCCGCCGCCCAGGGCGTGCGCGCCACCGACCTCTGGCGCGCCGGGATCGTCGACCGGGTCGTGCCAGAGCGGCCCGACGCCGCCGACGAGCCGACCGAGTTCTGCCGCCGGCTGGGTCGGGTGCTGGCCGAGGAGCTCGCCGGGCTGCTGGGCCGCGACGACGTCGAGCGGCGTCGCAGCCGGACCCAGCGCTACCGGCACCTGGGTCGCTGACCCCGCCGGGCGCACGGCCCCGGTCCGCCCCACGGCGGGCCGGGGTCAGGCGTCGGTGCGCCGGCCGGCGTCGGGGTCCAGGTGCTCCAGCACGGTCGCCAGCACGTCGTGCAGCTGGCGGGTCTGGTCCTCGGTCAGGGCGGCGAACAGGCCCTCGCGGACGGCCTGCACGTGCCCCGGCGCGACCTGCCGGACCACGTCCCACCCGGCGTCGGTGAGGACGGCGACGTTGCCCCGCCCGTCGTCGGCGGCGCGCTCGCGGCGGACCCAGCCGCGGTCCTCCAGCCGGGCCACGGTGTGCGACAACCGGCTCTGGGACTGGTTGGCCTGCCGGGCCAGGCTGCTCATCCGCCGGCTGCGCCCGGGAGCCTCGCTGAGCATGGCCAGCACCACGTAGGCGGCGTGGGTCAGGCCGGCGTCACGCTGCAGCTGGGCGTCGAGCGACCGCGGCAGCAGTTCGGCGACGGCCAGCCACGCCCGCCACGTCTCCTGCTGCCGGTCGTCCAGCCAGGGAGAGGGCACGCCCGGCACGGTATCCCGGCCGCCCGCTGCCCGTCGGGCGTGATGTGGCCGACCGGTCGTGGACGCATCGGACCCCGAGGCGCATGATTGGCAGTCGCCGGGTGGGAGTGCCAGCCCGGCTCCCAGCCCGACGAGGAGTGACACCGCCGTGCCCACGTACCAGTACGCCTGCACCAACCCCGAGACCAAGCACGAGTTCGAGGTGGTCCAGTCGTTCACCGACCCGGCGGTCGCGGTCTGTCCCGAGTGCGGCGCCCCGGTGCGCAAGGTCTACGGGTCGGTCGGCGTCGTCTTCAAGGGCTCGGGCTTCTACCGGACCGACAGCCGGGAGTCGGGCTCGAAGACCTCCAGCACCTCCTCGGCGTCCAAGGAGTCCGGCGGCTCCAAGGAGTCCTCGTCGTCGGGGTCGAAGGAGTCCTCCGGCAGCTCGTCGCCGAGCAAGGAGTCCTCGTCGTCGAGCTCCTCGACCAGCGGGTCGTCCAGCAGCTCGTCCTCGAGCAGCAGCACGCCCTCCTCCTGAGGCACGGCCGGCGGCCCGTCCGCCGCCCGTCGTCCACACCCGGGGGTGTCCTCCACAGCTCCCCCGCGGACGCCGGCTGACCGGCCGCACCGGGTGAGGCTCACCCGGTGCCCCCACCCTGGTCCCGCCGTCCCCGCCACCCGGCCCACCTGCTGCGCCGGGTGGCGGCCGCCCTGCTGGCCTGCGGCGCGCTGGTGCTGGCCGTGCGTCCGCCGGCCCCGGCAACCGTGACCGCCGCAGTCGGACCCGTCACCGTCGTGGTGGTCGCCTCGGCCGACCTGCCCGCCGGCACCGTGCTCACCGCCGGTGACCTGACCGCTGTCGAGCTGCCGGCCGGGACGACGGCTGCCGGTTCGGCCGCGGCGCCGGACGGGCTGGTCGGGCGGACGCTGGCCGCACCGGTCCGGCGGGGCGAGGCGGTGACCGACGTCCGGCTCGTCGGCCCGGCGCTCTGGGCCGCGGTGCCGGCCGGCCAGGTGGCCGCCCCCGTGCGCCTGGCCGACCTCGGCGTCGCCGCACTGCTGCGGGCCGGCGACCGGGTCGACGTGCTCGCCGGACGGCCCGGGGTCCCGGTGCAGGTCGTCGCCACCGGCGCCCTGGTCCTCGCGGTCGGTGCTCCCGCCGACCCCGCTCCCGGGGTGTCCGACACCGGCTCGGGCCTGCTGGTCCTCGCGGTGCCCGGGCCCGTCGCCGCCGACCTCGCAGCGGCGTCCACCGATGCGACACTCACCGTTACCCTCGGCCCGCCATGACCGGCCGGACCCCTCGTGGTCCGGCGGTCACCCTGCGTCGACTGAGGTGCGCACCATGCTCAAGGGCTTCAAGGACTTCCTGCTCCGCGGCAACATCGTCGACCTCGCGGTCGCCGTCGTCATCGGCGCGGCCTTCACCGCCGTCGTCACCTCCTTCACCACCTCCTTCCTCGAGCCGCTCATCGGGCTCATCGGCGGCGGTGGCGTCGACGGTGGCAGCTTCGTCGTCGACGGCCAGGAGTTCACCTGGGCGGCGTTCGTCAACCAGCTGATCACCTTCGCGCTGACCGCGGCCGTCGTGTACTTCGTCGTCGTCCTGCCGATGAAGAAGCTCCTCGAGCGCCGCAAGTCCGGCGAGGAGGCCGGCCCCGTCGGCCCGACCCAGGTCGAGCTGCTCGTCGAGATCCGCGACCTGCTCCGCTCCCAGCAGGACCTGCCGCAGAAGGAGAACCCGATCGGCCCCGGCACCACGGTGCTGCCCGGCCAGCTCTGACCGCACCCGCGCCGGAGGCCTCCTCGCACCCCGCCCGCCGGGCGGGCCGCGAGGGGGCCTCCGTCAGTCGCTGCCCCAGTGCGGGGGGCGGTCCTCCAGGTACCGGCGGTCCTCGTCGCGCTCGTCGGGGCGCTCGCCCCAGCCGACGTCGGAGTCGTCGGGCGCCCGCTCGCGGCGGACGGGAGGTGCCGGTGCCCTCTCCCCGGGGACGTCGTCGGCTGGCTCCTCGGCGTGCTGGCTGGTCGACACGCCCCGCACGCTAGCCACGGTCGGCCGCCCTCAGCCGACCGGCTGACCCAGCCCCTCCAGCACGACGGCGCCGGGCAGGCCGGCCAGCACCGCACCGGGGACGGCGAGCTTGGACCCGCGGGTCCCCGAGCCGACGACGAGCAGCTCGGCCTCGGCCACGGCCGCGTCGACCAGCACCGGCCAGGACGACGGCAGCCCCACCGGGGTGATGCCGCCGTAGGCCATCCCGCTCTCGGCGACGGCGACGTCCTGCGGGGCGAAGGAGGCCTTGCGGGCGCCCAGGTGGCGGCGCACCAGTCCGTTGACGTCGGCCCGGTTGGTGGCCAGCACCAAGCAGGCGGCCAGCGTGGTCTCGGCGCCGCGGCGGGCCGCGACGACGACGCAGTTGGCCGATGCCGCGGCCGGCACGCCGTAGGCGTCGGTGAAGGCCGCGGTGTCGGCGAGGTCGTCGTCGATCTCGGCGACCCAGACCGGGGCGGTGAGCCCGGCCAGCACGGCGGCCACGGGGGCGGCCAGGAGGTCGGCGCGATCGGTCGCGGGGACCCAGGTCAGCGAGCCCAGCACGGGTGCGGTCATGCCCCGATCGTCCGACACCGGCCGCGCCCCCCGCAGCCCGGGTGGCCCGATCACGGCGGTCCGCGACCGGACCCCGACTGTCCCGCGGCCGCCGGCCGGGTCAGGATGGCGCTCGTGATCGGCCAGCTGCACTCCTTCGTCATCGACGCCCCCGACCCGCACGCGCTCGCCACCTTCTACGCGGACCTGCTCGGCATGGAGGTCCGCGGTGGCCCCGGCGACGACTGGGTCGTGGTCACCGGTGCCGGCTACCGACTGGCCTTCCAGCAGGCCCCGGACCTGCAGCCGCCGGACTGGCCCGACCCGACCCGGCCGCAACAGGCCCACCTCGACGTCCGGGTCGCCGACATCGACGCCGCCGAACCGGCCGTGCTCGCCCTCGGGGGCCGGCGGCTGCCCGGCGCCGGCGGGGACTTCCGGGTGTACGCCGACCCGGTCGGCCACCCGTTCTGCCTGGTCTGGGACGCCCCCCTCCCGCCCCCCGCCCCCGAGGAGACCCCGTGACCGGCCCCGATCTCGCCGGCGCCAGCGCCTTCGTCACCGCCACCGGGTTCACCCCCGACGAGATGACCGGCACCCGGGTCACCGGCACGGTCGAGCTCGGCCCGCACCAGCACACCCCGTGGGGCGTGGTGCACGGCGGCGTCTACGCGGCGGTCGTCGAGTCCGCGGCGAGCATCGGGGCCAGCGCCGCCGTCGCCGACCGCGGCCAGTTCGCCGTCGGCGTGAACAACTCGACCGACTTCCTCCGCCCGGCCACCGAGGGCCGCCTCGACGTGCTGGCCGAGCCGGTGCAGCAGGGCCGCACCCTGCAGCTGTGGCTGGTGACCCTCACCCGGGCCGAGGACGGCAAGACCGTGGCCCGGGGCCAGGTGCGCCTGCAGAACGTGCCGCTGCCGGGCGCGTGAGCGACCGGGTCGCCGGCCCGCTCAGGGGCCGGTGACGACCGCCGGGTCCACGGTGACCCGGAACAGCGCCCGCGGGTCCTGCATCGCGGCGGGCGGGCGGACCGCCGAGCGCGGCACCACCCGGTCGAAGCGGACCGGCCGCCGGTGCGGCAGCAGCTCGCGGCCCTGGTGGGCGTAGTCGCCGGTCACCTCGCCCAGCAGCAGGCCGGTGCCGCCGGCGACGGGCACCGCCACCGGGTCACCGGGTGCGACCTCGTGCACGAGCGCGGCGAGCTGGCGGAGGTCCTTGGCCGGCCGCTTGCCGGTGAGCTCGTGGGCCAGGGCGCGCAGCTCCGCCAGCTCCAGGCCCGTCGCGTCGACGTCCACCCCGGCCTGGGTGCCCAGCCCGACGACCCCGGCGGACAGCGCGGCGCCCAGCTCCGGGTGGGCCCGCGGCCGGACGACCCACACCGCGGTGCCCTCCGGTGCCGGTGCCGGCGGCAGGTCGTCGGGCTCGGGCCAGACGTAGTCCAGGTCGTCCGGGTCGTCGGGGAACAGCGACCGGTAGGTCTGCGGCTCCTTGGCCAGCAGCTTCGACCGGTGCGAGCGGTGCAGCGCCTCGTCACCCAGCCACGACGGCAGCTGGCCGGCCAGCGCCAGCTCGGCCTGGTTGCCCACCCCGGGGGCGAACTCCCCGATCAGCGCGGCGGTGCTGTCGGCGAACCCGCGCGCGGTCCACTCGGCCACCATCTCCAGCCCGTAGCGCACCAGACCCGGCGTCCGCCCTCGCCACATCCGGACCGCCGGGTGGGTGGCCCAGCCGTAGTCGGGCAGCTCCAGGGCCCGCAGCACCTGCAGCGTCTCGACCCGCTGCTTGCCCAGCCGGGGGGCGTCCAGCAGCCGGGCACTGCCGGCGAAGTCGGCGACGGGGAGGAAGGTCTGCACCCGCTCCAGTCTGGGTCAGTCCGTGCGGTCCAGCGCGGCGAGCGCGGCCTCCCAGCGGTCCCGCCGGGCGTCGTCGGACTGCTCCCACCACGCCTGCCCGCGCTCCCCCAGCCCGGTCTTCGCGGCCTGCACGACCATCCGGGCCGCGCGTACCGCGTCCTCGTCGCCGGCCCGCTTCGCCGTCCGCACGCCGCTGCGACCCAGGCCCAGGTGGTGCAGCAGCTGCTCACGGACGTCGTCGGGGAGCCTCGGGTCCTGCGCCCGCCACCGCCGTCCGTCCACGACGATCCACCGACCGTCGGCGGTGTGCTCGACCTCCCGGGTCACCGGACGAGCCGGCGGGCGAGCTCGGGGAGCACGGTGCCCAGCGGTGCGTCCACCCGGACGTCGGCCTTGTCGTCCCCGCGGGTCGGGCCCGAGTTCACGATCGCCACGGGGATGCCCTCCTTGGCCGCCCGCAGCACGAACCGGAAACCGCTCATGACGGTCAACGAGGAGCCCAGCACGACCAGCGAGCGGGCGCACGTGACCAGCTCGTAGGACCGCGCCACCCGCTCGGGCGGCACGGTCTCGCCGAAGAAGACGACGTCGGGCTTGAGCGGCCCACCCCCGCAGGCCAGGCAGTCGACCATCACGAACTCGTCGAGGGCGGACTCGGGCAGCTCGACGTCGCCGTCGGGGTTGACCCGGTCGTCCAGCGGCTCCGGGCGGAACCCGGGGTTGGCCTCCCGCAGCCGCACGTCGAGGGCGGCTCGGTCGGCGACGTCCCCGCAGGCCAGGCAGACCGTGCGGTCCAGCCCGCCGTGCAGCTCGAGGACGTCGGTGGCCCCGCCGGCCTGGTGGAGACCGTCGACGTTCTGGGTGATCAGACCGCCGAGCAGCCCGGCGTGCTCCAGCGCGGCGACCGCGCGGTGGCCGGCGTTGGGCCGGGCCTGCTCGATCTGCCGCCAGCCCACGAAGCTGCGTGCCCAGTACCGGTGCCGGCCCTGCGGGTCGCGGGTGAAGGTCTGCCAGGTCATCGGGGTGTGCCGGCGCTGCCGCGCGCCCGTGGCCCCCCGGTAGTCGGGGATGCCGGAGTCGGTGGACAGCCCGGCGCCGGAGAGCACCACGGTGTTCCCGTTGCCGACCAGCGCGGCGAGCTCGTCGAGCCCGGCGACAGCGACGGCGGGGTCGACGGCGGAGGGGGCGGTCACCCGGCCCATGGTCCCCGGTGTGCGCGCCCCGCGCCCGTGAGCCGGGTCAGCTGCCGGCGAGCTCGGCGTCCAGCCGGTCGAGCACGCCGTCGTAGAGCCGGCGCAGGCCCCGGGGCGCGAAGGTGCGCTCGAAGAACCCGCCGATGCCGCCGGCCCCGTCCCAGGTGCTGCGCACCCGCACCGTGGTGACGCCGGCGTCGGCCGGGTGCACAGTCCAGGTGGTGACCATGGAGGAGTGGGTGTCGGACTCGACCAGCCCGCCGCCGTCGGGCAGCTCGGAGACCGAGACGACCTGGTCGCGGACCCGCTTCTCGGTCGCGGCCAGCTTCCAGTGCACCCGGGTGCCGGCGCCCTGCCCGCCGGACTCGACCCGGTACTCGCTGAACTGCGGCCCGGCGATCCGCCGGCGGGTGCCGGCGTAGTCGGCGAGTGCGGCCTGCACCCGGTCGGCGGGTGCGTGGACGACCCGTTCTGCGGTGGCGACGACCTGACCCATGACCGGAGTCTGCCCGGCTGTCTCACCAGCCCGGCCTGCGGGGCTGCCACAGGTCGCAGGGCTGGGCCGACCCGGCCCGGACGCCCTCGCACGGCGGGTCCGCCTCGGGCAGCCACAGCTCGCCGGTGTCCTCGTCCACGACCAGCAGGTCCTCCCGCAGGTGCCAGCCGTTGAGGAAGACCTCGCAGTCGCACCACCCTCCCCGCTCCTGCAGGCGACGCAGCAGGGCCGTGGCCCGGGGCGCCCGGGCATCGCGCCACCGTCGGGCCCAGCGCGGCGAGCCGGCGCAGCCGAACTGGCCGACCATCCGGGCGCAGTAGCAGAGCACGCACTCACCGGCGGTGGGTGCGGTGAGCGTCTCGGCGAGCTCGGCGACGAACTCCTCGGCGCTGTCGGCGGGGGTGCGGGTCACGGGTGCCTCCTGGGGTGTGGAGGCCCGACCCCAGCAGTCGACGGGGACCCCGCGGGCGCCGTCGTCCACAACCGGGGCGCCGTCCACAGACCGCGACCGTCCCGCCCACGGCGGGACGGTCGCCCCTCAGGCCGCGGCGACCCGCGAGACCCGGTCCAGCGCCGCCCAGACCCCGGCGGCCAGGACGTCGTTCTGACCGAAGAACGGGGCGTTCGTGCCCGGCCGGGCGAACGCGGCGACGGGGGCGCCGGAGGTCCAGAACCCGGCCGCGAAGACGTCGGCGGCGGGCTCCCCCAGCGCGGAGACCAGCCGGTGCGCGGCGTCCACGTGCAGCCGGCCGGTGCCGGGCTGCTCGGCCGCGACCCCGCGCACCAGCAACCGGCGGACCAGCTCGTCGGTGGTGCGCTCGACGTCGACCGCCGGCACCCGGGCCTCCACCAGCGCGGTCCCGCTGGTCGTCCCGGGGACGCTCACGGAGCGGGCCACCCAGGCGCCGTCCTCCAGGGTGACGGCGGTGTCGGCGCCGGTGAACCGGACGACGCCGGCCTCCGACAACGCCAGCAGCTCCTCCAGCCGGGGGGACGGCGGCCCGCTGGCCAGGTAGCTGAAGAGGTTCATCCACCAGCCGGCGACGTCCTCGCGGGCGGAGCGGTCTGTGAGCAGGCCGCTGCGGGCCAGCGCGGCGACGGTGCCGTGGCACTGCAGCAGGGCCACGAAGACCGCGGCGTCCATCGAGTACGCGGGGTCCGCGGCGCGGGCGAGGTCGGCCCGTACGTGCGCGCGGGTCCAGCCTTGCAGCTCGCCGGCGTCGGCGAACGCGCGCCCGGCCAGCGGGCGGTCCAGGGCGGCCAGGTCGAACCGGTCGGCCGGGTCGGGCACCGCGCGCGCGACCAGCGCGGCCGCCGCGGCGGGGTCCTCGGTGGCTCGCCACTGCACCGCGAAGGCCTCCCAGGGCTCCCGCACCCGGTCGGGGTGGGCGCGGAAGAGCTCGGTGAGGTGGGCCCACTCCAGCTCCCGGACGAGGAGCGGGGCCAGGTCGGCGCGCAGGTCCAGCGGGCGGTCGCCGAACCGGGCGGTGACCGCGTCGGGGGTGAAGGCGTGCAGCGGCACCGGCGGGCCGGCCCAGGCGTAGCCGAGCTTGGCCCGGTAGGGCACCCCGCGGCGGGACCCCACGTGCAGCACCGGCTCCCGCCCCGAGGGCGCGTAGACCAGCCGGCCGTCGGCGTCGCGGTGGTACGTGCCGCCGCGGCCGCCGGTCAGCAGCGTGACCAGGTCGACGAAGGCCAGTCCGGCTCCGCGGACCAGCACGTCCTCCCCCGGCCGCAGGGCGGACAGGTCCAGGTCGGCGGTGTACCCGGTGGGCACGAAGCCCAGCCCGTGCTCCCGGGCCCGTCGCGCCAGCTCGGCCTCGGCGTCGGAGGGCAGTGCGTCCAGGTGGCCCTGGGCCAGCACCACCACGTCGACGTCCAGGTGTCGGCCGTCGGCCAGCACCACCCGCGGGCCGCGGAGCACGTCGACCGCACGGGTGGCGTGCCGGTGCACGGTCACCCCCGGGGACGCGGCCAGCGTCGAGAGCACCCAGCCCAGGTACCCGTTGACCAGTCGGCGCGAGGGGAAGGACGTCGCCGTCAGCCGCCGGGCCTCGACCCCGACGTCCCCGGGCAGGCCGCGACCGGTCTGCTCGACCCACTGCCACAGCGTCGTGCCGGCCCCGATCCGGCCCTCGACGGCGACCGAGGCGTCGGGCAGCACGGTGATGTCGGCAGCCAGTGAGTTGGCCCACAGCAGCTCGGACTGGGCGGTCCGCCAGACCCGTCCGCCGCCGGGCGGGTGCGGGTCGACCAGGTGCACGACCAGGGGGCGGCCGGCGGCGCGGCCGACCAGCCGTTCGAGGACGCCGAGGGCGGTGGGACCGGCGCCGACGAGGGCGACGGCGGAGGGGGACGTGCTGGTCACGGGTGCTCCGGGAGGGTGCGGTGGGTCAGGGCGCGGGGACCTGCCGGCACCGACACAGCGCGCTCCCGGTCCGCTGGAGGTCCACGTGCCGACGGCGCACGAGCGGGGTGCGGGACACGGTGACTCCTCTCCGGGACGGGGTGACGACACCCATTGTCTACCAAGTCGATCGGGTTTGACGTATCGGCCTCTCGTCTCCTAGCTTCCTCCCAGGTCCTGAGTGCCAGCGACAAGCCCCGGCTCGCTGGCCGGCAACCCTCCACTGCGGCGGGGTGCCCCGGGTGACGACCTGGCGACGGTGCACGACTGTCGCAAGTGCAGCCCCGCCCGACGGCGGGGGACGAGGAGACGACATGGAGACCACCACGACCGCCCCGCGGTCCACGGTGCTGCACGCCCTCCTGCTGGTCGGCCGGCCGGTCATCGACCTGGTCCGCACCGACAGCGCGCTCTGTCGCTGACCCGCAGCTGACCCGGGGCCAGGCCCCCAGCCCTCCCCCAGCGACACCCGGCCGCGCCGAGCGCTCGGCCCGGTGACGGCCGCCCCCGACCGGGCGGCCCCTCCCG
>NZ_CEEDOS010000063.1:0-16910 GCF_979256525.1 Klenkia sp. AC732
GCGGTGGGCGGGGCACGAGCGGGGGCCGGGGACACCGGCCTAACCTCGGGGCACCGCTGACACCGTCGTCTGGAGGAGCCCGTGCGCTCGTCGTTGGTCCTGTCCCGCCGTGACCTGGACTTCCTGCTGCACGAGTGGCTGCAGGTGGAGACCCTGACCGAGCGCGAGCGGTTCGCCGCGCACGACCGGGACACCTTCGACGCGGTGATCGACCTGGCCGCCCAGATCGCCACCGAGCACTTCGCCCCGCACAACCGCACGGCCGACGAGAACGAGCCGCACGTCGTGGACGGCAAGGTGGTGCTGGTCCCCGAGGTGGCCGCTGCCCTCAAGGTGTTCGGCGAGGCCGGGCTGACCGCGGGCACGCTGCCGGAGTCTCTCGGCGGCATGCAGCTGCCCCAGGTGGTCAGCAAGGCGATGACGACGTGGTTCCAGGCCGCCAACATCGGCAGCTCGGCCTACCCGTTCCTCACCGTGGCCAACGCGCACCTGCTGATCGCGCACGGCAGCCCGGAGCAGATCGAGACCTACGTCCGGCCGATGGCCGAGGGCCGCTGGTTCGGCACGATGGCGCTGTCCGAGCCGCAAGCCGGTTCCTCGCTGGCCGACATCACCACGAAGGCCGTGCTCCAGGACGACGGCTCGTACCGGCTGACCGGCACCAAGATGTGGATCTCCGGCGGGGACCACGAGCTCAGCGAGAACATCGTGCACCTGGTGCTGGCCAAGGTCCCGGGCGGTCCGGCCGGGGTGAAGGGCATCTCGCTCTTCGTCGTCCCCAAGTCCCTGCCCGAGGGCGACGGCATCGGGGAGCGCAACGACGTCGTGCTCGCCGGGCTGAACCACAAGATGGGCTACCGCGGGACGACGAACGCCCTGCTGTCCTTCGGCGAGGGCGTGCACACCCCGGGCGGGCGGCCCGGCGCGGTGGGCTGGCTGGTGGGCCAGGAGAACCGCGGCCTGGCGGCGATGTTCCACATGATGAACGAGGCCCGGGTCGGGGTCGGGCTGGGCGCGACGGCGCTGGGCTACACCGGCTACCTGCACGCGGTGGAGTACGCCAAGACCAGGACACAGGGGCGCCCGCCCGCCGGGAAGGACCCGGCCGCTCCCCCGGTCCCGATCATCGAGCACAGCGACGTCCGGCGGATGCTGCTGGCCGCCAAGAGCTACGTCGAGGGCGGACTGGCGCTGGGCCTGTACTGCGCGCTGCTGGTCGACGAGGAGGAGACCGCGGAGACCGACGCCGAGCGGGCCCGGGCGCACACCCTGCTGGAGGTGCTGACGCCGATCGCGAAGAGCTGGCCCTCCCAGTGGGGCCTCGCCGCCAACGACCTGGCGATCCAGGTGCACGGCGGCTACGGCTACACCCGGGACTTCCCGGTCGAGCAGTTCTACCGGGACAACCGGCTCAACCCGATCCACGAGGGCACCGTGGGCATCCAGGGGCTGGACCTGCTGGGCCGCAAGGTCGTGGCCGGCGGCGGCGAGGGGCTGCGGGTGCTGGCCGAGACGATCGCGGCGACGACGGCCCGGGCGGCCGGCACCGAGTGGGCCTCGTTCGCCACGGAGGTCGACACCGCGGTGGCCCGGGTCGCCGAGGTGACGGCGACCCTGTGGTCGGCCGGCGACCCCGACGTCACGCTGGCCAACGCCACGGTCTACCTGGAGGCGGTCGGCCACGTCGTCGTCGCCTGGCTCTGGCTGGAGCAGGTGCTGGCCGTGGGCGCGAGCACCGGGGAGTTCTACGAGGGCAAGCGGGCCGCGGCCCGGTACTTCCAGCGCTACGAGCTGCCCCGGACCGGACCGCAGCTGGACCTGCTGGCCAGCCTGGACCGGACGACGCTGGACGCGCAGCCCGGCTGGTTCTGAGCCCCGGGGCCCGGAGGCTCTAGGCGTTCGCGGTGGCGCGGGCCTGCTCGGGGGCCGCGTGCCGGGAGCGGGGGGCGGCAGCCGCCCGCTTCTCCTGCTCGTAGCGCGCCGTCGAGTGGGTCCCCATCGCGATCACGAGGGCGGTCAACAGCAGGAACCCCACCAGGGTCACGGCCGGCCACAGCACCATCGGGTTCGTCTCCCAGAGTCGTCCAACAGCTCCCGGCACCGCCGGCAGCACTTCGTCACAGACGTTGTTGCCCCCGTCTTCGGCAGTCGAACCACCCTGATCGAGGGAAGTCCGGTGAACACCGTGTGACGCCGCTCCCAACGAGGGGGCCCCGCGCGGTCACCCGGCCGTGGTGTCATGACGGGTGAGTGGTGCAACCACCCGCTCGTCGAACCCTGGAGGTCCCGTGCGCACCCGCACCCCTGCCGTCGGGCTGCTGGTCTTCACGCTGGCCCTCGGCGTCACCACGCTCTCGCTGCTGCAGTCCCTCGTCGTCCCGATGCTGCCGGTGATCGCCGAGCAGCTCGGCGTCGACGCCGGGGCGGCCGGCTGGGTGCTGACGGCGAACCTGCTCGCGGCCGCCGTCCTCACCCCGGTCATCGGCCGGCTCGGGGACACCCTCGGTGAGCGTCGGGTGGTGCTCGGCGTCCTCGCGGTCATCACCGCGGGCACGCTGCTCGCCGTCCTGACGACGTCGCTGCCGCTGCTGCTCGTGGCCCGGGTGCTGCAGGGCGCCTCCTACGGGCTGTTCCCGTTGTCGATCTCGATCCTGCGCCGGGAGCTGCCCGCGGGGCGGCTGACCGTGGCGATGTCGATCGTGTCCAGCACGCTGGCCGTCGGCGGGGTGATCGGCCTGGTCGTCACCGGCCTGCTGACGTCGGAGGGCGGGGACTACCACCACCCGTTCTGGCTGGGCCTGGGCATCTCGGTGGCCGCGTTCGCACTGGCCTGGTGGGTGCTGCCCGCGCGGGCGGCCAGTGCGACCGGGGGCGTGGACTGGTGGGGCGCACTGGTGCTGGGCGTCGGGCTGGTCCTGCTGCTCCTGCCGCTGTCCCAGGGGCACACCTGGGGCTGGGGCGACGTGAAGACCGTCGGCTGCCTGGTCGGCGCGGTGGTGGTGCTGACCGGCTGGGTCTTCCTGCTGCGCGGTCGGACCCACCCGCTGGTCCGGCCCGGCCTGCTGGCCGACCGCCGGATGCTGGTCCCCAACACCGCCGGCCTGATGACCGGCTTCGGGCTCTTCGCCTCCTTCCTCGCCGTCACCCAGTTCGTGCAGGTGCCGGCGGCGGCCGGCTACGGGTTCGGCGCCAGCACGCTGGAGGCCGCCGTGGTCTACCTGCTCCCCGGCGGCATCGCCGGGGTGGTGCTGGCGCCCTTCGCCGGCCAGGTGGTGGCCCGGATCGGCGGGCAGACGACGCTGCTCATCGGGGCGGCGTCCGGGCTGGTCGGGTTCGTGCTGTTCGCCGTCGCCCGGTCGGAGCCCTGGGTGGTGGTCGTCGTCGGCCTGCTCACCCAGCTCGCCGTCACCGTGGCCTTCGCCGCGCTGCCGGCACTGGTCGTGCAGGCGGTGGAGCCGGCGGAGACCGGCGTCGCCAACGGGGTCAACTCGATCACCCGGTCGGTCGGCAGTGCGCTGGCCAGCGCGCTGATCATCACCGTCGTCGCCGGGTCCGCCGACGCGACGGGGCTGCCCAGCAGCGGGTCGTTCACGATCGTCGCCCTGCTGGGTGCGGGCAGTGCGCTGGTCACGGCCGCGGTCGCCACCTGGGGCATCCTCGGCGAGCGCCGCCGGGGCGGACGGCGTCCCGACGAGCTGGCCGAGGTCGAGCAGGCCACCGCGTGCGCGGGCGAGTGGTCGCCGGTGTCCGGCATCCGCTGAGGGGTTGGACGGCCGCGCGGCGGGCATGCACCGCCGGACGGGAGACCACCGTCCCGCGGCGACGCCGGGAGCCACGATGTCCAGCAGCACCAGCAGCACCCCCGAGCACCGGGACACCGTCCCGCAGGACGACCGCATCAGCGACGGCGGACGGGCCGACCACGCGCCCCGCGGCGCGGGCGGGAAGGCCACCACGGGCGGGACGTTCAAGCGGCTCGTCAGCGAGGTCAGCGAGGACAACCTCACTGACTGGGCCGCCTCGCTCACCTACTACTTCGTGCTGGCCATGTTCCCGGCGCTCATCGCGCTGGTCTCGATCGTCGGCCTCGTGTTCGACCCGCAGCAGGTCACCGACGCGCTGACCCAGGTCCTGGACCAGGTGGCGCCGGGGACGGCGGCGGACACCTTCAGCGGCGTCATCGAGCAGGTCGCCGGCAGCACCTCCACCGCCGGCATCGGCCTGGTCGTCGGCCTGGCCGGTGCGCTGTGGTCGGCGTCGGGCTACGTCGGGGCGTTCACCCGGGCGGCCAACGTCATCTGGGAGACCCCCGAGGGGCGCAAGTTCTACGTCCTCAAGCCGCTGCAGCTGCTGGTCACCCTGATCGGCATCCTCTTCGTGGTGCTCATCGCCCTGTCGGTGGTGGCCACCGGGCCGCTCACCGACGCCATCGGCAACGCCCTTGGCCTGGGCAGCACCGCGACCACCGTCTGGGACATCGCCAAGTGGCCGGTGATGGTGGTGATCGTCGCGATCATGATCGCGATCCTGTACTACCTGACGCCCAACGTCCGGCTGCGCGGGTTCCGCTGGGTGTCCCCCGGCGCCGCCTTCGCGCTGGTCGTGTGGATCGTCGCCTCGGCGCTGTTCGCCTTCTACGTGGCCAACTTCGGCAGCTACAACAAGACCTACGGCGCGCTGGCCGGCGTCGTGGTCTTCCTGGTCTGGCTGTGGATCACCAACCTGGTGCTGCTGGTCGGCCTGGAGCTGGACGCCGAGCGCGAGCGGACCATCGAGATGCGCGAGGGCGTGCCGCGCGCGGACAAGGAGATCCAGCTCGACGCCCGCGCCGAGCCCAAGGAGCAGAAGACGACCTGAGGCCGCTCAGCCCGCCAGGCCCGGCTGCACCGCCAGCAGGACGACGAGCAGCAGCGCGAGGGACGCCGTCAGCACGCCCAGCACGGCGGCGTCCCGCAGTGCCCGCTGGCGTGGGGTGGTCTGCCGGGCCAGCGGGGACTCCACCCGCCGGTGCGGCGCCAGCAGCCGGACGGCGAAGAGCGCGAAGAGCGGCAGCTGGGCCACCCACACGGCGGTGCGCACCCAGCCCTCGGCACGCAGGTCACCGCCCAGGGCCAGGGCGTGGAACAGGCCCAGCACGTAGGTCAGTGCGGCGGCCTGGTGGGCCAGCAGCCAGGCCCGCCGCGGCACCCGGGACCGCAGGTACCAGCTGGGGCCCAGCAGGACGGCGAGGTAGAACGCCAGGATGCCGGCCGACCAGCCCAGCCGGCCGACCTCGGCGGTCTGCGGCACGAAGGACACCAGCCACGACCCGCCGCGCAGGCCCACCACCGACGCGACTGCGTGCACCAGCGTCAGCGCCAGGACGGCCAGGCTGAGCTGGCGGTGCACCGCGACCAGGGTGGTCCGTCGTCCCGGCACGGCCGGACGGCGGGACCCGGCGACCAGCCCGAGCACCAGGCCGGCGTAGGACCAGACCAGTGCCGCGATCCCGGACCCCAGCAGCAGCTGGTGGGCGGCCCCGCCCTCCCCCGGCCGGGCCGGCAGCGCGAGGGCCAGCCCGACCGCGGCGAGGGTGACGAGCAGGGCGTGGGCGACCCCGGCGAGCCGGTTCAGCCGGCGGAGCGGCGCATCGACCACATCTGGGCCGGCCGCTCGAACTGGGTGGCGACCTCCCAGCTGACGTGCGGCGGGCCGGTCTCCTTGCGGAAGTTGCCCACCGCGACCCGGGCGAGCTCGGGGTCGGCGGCGACCCGGGCGGCCAGCTCGCGGGCGCGGGGCTCGACGTCCTCGGGGTCGACGGCGGCCCAGGCCATCCCGAGCTCGGCGGCGCGGGCGCCGCTGACCTCCTCTCCGAACAGCGCCATGGCCGCGGCGGCCTCCCGGCCGATCAGCCGGGACAGGATGACGAAGTGCCCGCCGCCGGGGTGCAGGCCGCGCTTGAGGAAGCCGCACAGCAGCCGGGCGTCGGTGGCCACGATCCGCAGGTCGGCGGCCAGGAGCATGTTCATCCCGGCGCCCACGGCCGAGCCGCGGACGGCGGCGATGGTGGGCACCTGGACCTGGCCCAGCCGGTAGAACGAGTCGTAAATGGCGCCCATGCCGGCGTAGGCGTCGGGGGCGGCGGGGTCCTTGCCGGCGTCCAGCAGGGTCTGCACGTCACCGCCGGCGCAGAAGCTCTTCCCGACCGCGGTGAGCACCAGCGCGCCGACGTCGCTGCGGCCGTCGACCTCGTCGAACACGGCGATCAGCTCGGCGGCCATGGCCGGGGTGAGCGCATTGCGGCGGTCGGGGGCGTTCAGCGTGACGACGGCGACGCCGTCGGCCACCTCGAGCAGGACCTCGGACATGCATCTCCTCAGACGTGGCACGGGGGCCCGGCGACTCTGCCGGACCCCCGTGATCAGACCACGCCCGCCGGGGGGCGGCCGCTCAAGAGGCGGCGCGCTCCTCCTCCAGCCGCTGCGCGCCGGTGGTGGTCTTCAGCGGCTTCTCCTTGACGAAGAGCACGACCAGCAGGGCGAGGGCGGCCAGCGGGGTGGCGATGAGGAACAGCTCGGCGGTGGCGTCGCCGTAGGCGGTCTGCACGACCGTCTGCACCTCGGGCGGCAGCGTCGAGACGTCGGGGACGGCGGCCTCGCCGGACCCGCCGCCACCGAGGGCGCCCAGGTCGGAGCTGACCCGGGCGGCGAGGACCGCACCGAGCACGCTGACCCCGATGGTGCCGCCCAGGCTGCGGAAGAAGGACAGCACCGAGGTGGCCGAGCCCAGCTGCGCGGCCGGGACGTCGTTCTGCGCGGCGAGCACCAGGTTCTGCATGAGCATGCCGACGCCGGTTCCCATGACCAGCATGTAGACCCCGATGAGGACGATCGAGGTGTCCGCGCCGATGGTGGCCAGCAGGCCGAACCCGACTGTCATCAGCGCGGCGCCGGTGACCAGGTAGCGCTTCCAGAGCCCGGTGCGGGTGATCAGCTGGCCGGCGACGGTGGAGGACACCAGCAGGCCGGCGATCATCGGCAGCGACAGCAGCCCGGCGGCGGTCGGCGAGTAGCCCAGCGACACCTGGAAGTACTGGCTCAGGAACACCGTCCCGCCGAAGAGCGCGATGCCGACCAGGGCGCTGGCGACGACGGTCATTGCGACGGTGCGGTTGCGGAAGATCGTCAACGGCACGACCGGGTCGGCGACCCGGGACTCCACCCACACGGCCAGGCCGAGGACGGCGAGGCCGCCCAGCACCAGCAGCGCGCTGGGCGCGGAGACCCACTCGTAGCTGTTGCCGGCCAGGGTCACCCAGATCAGCAGCATGGAGACGCCGGCGGTGATCAGCAGGGCGCCGGACCAGTCCACCCGGGCCCCGGTCCGCTTGACCTGGGTGAGCTTGAGCGTCTTCTGCAGCAGCACGATGGCCAGCAGCGCGAACGGCACGCCGATGAAGAAGCACCAGCGCCAGCCCAGCCACGAGGTGTCGACCAGCACGCCGCCGATCAGCGGCCCTGCGACGGTGCCCACGGCGAAGACGGCACCGAAGATGCCGGCGTACCGGCCCAGCTCGCGCGGCGGGATCATCGCGGCCATCACGATCTGCACCAGCGCGGTCAGGCCGCCGGCGCCGATGCCCTGCACCACGCGGGCGGCGATGAGCATGGTGGTGTCCTGGGCGAACCCGGAGGCCAGCGAGCCGACGACGAACAGGCCCAGCGAGGACTGCACCAGCAGCTTCTGGCTGAACAGGTCGGCGAGCTTGCCCCACAGCGGGACGGTCGTCGTCATCGCCAGCAGCTCGGCGGTGACCACCCAGGTGTAGACGGACTGGCTGCCGCCGAGGTCGCTGATGATCGTGGGCAGCGCGTTGGACACGACGGTCCCGGCGAGGATCGCCACGAAGACGCCCATCATCAGGCCGGACAGGGCCTGCAGCACCTGGCGCCGGTCCATCACCGCCCGGGTGCTGACCGCGGTCCCCGCGGCGGGGTCCTGGGTGGTGGTCACGGTGTGGTGCCTTCCTTCTCTGGTTCTCGGGTGTGCGGGGTCGGGGTCAAGGGGTGGGCAGGCCGGCGGCCACGGCGTCCAGCGCCTCGTCCAGCACGACCGCCAGCGGGACGTCGGTGGTGGCGTGCCAGCGCATGACGGCGACCCGGGAGACGGCGCTCAGCACGGCGGCGACGAGGCCGGGGTACAGGTCGGTGGCCGGGTCGGTGCCGGTGCGGGCGGCGACGGCGGCGGCCACCGAGCGCTCGTCGGTGGCCGACAGCTCGACCAGGCGGGGCAGCAGCGCCGGGGTGGCCGCGATGACGGCGAACCGGGCGCGCCAGGTGTGGGCGTCGGCCTCGAAGCGCTCGAGCTCGACCCGCAGGGCCACCCGGACCGCCTCGAGCACCGGCAGGGCCGGGTCCACCTCGGCCAGCCGTGCGGCCAGCCCGGGACGGCCGGCGCCGTCGGGCTGCAGCAGGGCCTCCTCCTTGGAGGCGAAGTGGTTGAAGAACGTCCGGTAGGAGACGTCCGCGGCGGTGGTGACGTCCTCGACGGTCACGTGGTCGAAGCCGCGCTCGACCGACAGGCGCAGCACCGCGGCGGCCAGGGCGGCCCGGGTGTCGGCCTTCTTGCGCTCGCGCAGCCCCGTCGTCGTCACGGAGGACATCAGACTCCTTCGCTGCACAGTGTGCAACGTTGCTCGCTGTGCAACGGCTCACCGTGATGCCGGTCACCCCTGTCGGGCCGTGCGGGTGGTTCGATCTCCGGACGGGCTGTGCGCGGAGGGAGACAGGTGGTCGAGGAGAGCGGGGTGCCGGCGTCCCAGACGCTGGACCGGGGGATCCGGGTGCTCGAGCACCTGGCGGCGACCCGGGAGCCGCAGACGATCGCGACCGTCGCCGCCGCCGTGGGGGTGCACCGGTCGATCGCCTACCGCTTGCTGCGCACCCTGGAGGCCCACCGGCTCGTCGAGCGCGACGCCGACGGCGGCTACGGGGTCGGGCTGGGCGTCGTCGGCCTGTCCCGCTCGGTCCGGCGCACCCTGCAGGCCGCGTCGACCCCCGAGCTCGCCCGGCTGGTCCAGGAGCTGGGCATGACCGCGTTCCTCGTCGTCCGGGACGGCGCCGAGGCGGTGACGGTGAACGCCGTCGAACCCCGGGACAGCCCGGCGCACGTGGCCTTCCGGCCCGGCAACCGGCACCCGGTGGAGCTCGGGGCGACCGGGCTGGCGCTGCTCGTGCCCGAGGAGCCCGCGCCCGGTGACCGGCCCGAGCTGGTGGAGGCCCGGCGCCGCGGCTTCGCGTCGTCGCTGGGCGAGGTGATCCCCGGGATGCGGGCGGTCGCCGCGCCCGTGCGGCACCCCGACGGCTCGACCGCCGGCGCACTCGCGGTGATCTTCGTCGACCAGACCGTCGACGACACCGTCGTGGGCGCCGCGGTGGTCACCGCCGCCGACCGGGTCTCCGCCGTCCTGGGCTGACGCGCGCGGTTCGACCTCCCGAGGCCGGGTAGGCGCCGGGGACGTCGACGAGGGGAATCACCGTGCGCTTGCTGGTCCTGGGTGGCGGGGGGTTCCTCGGCTACCACGCCGTGACGGCAGCCCTCGGCCACGGCCACGAGGTGACCGTGCTCAGCCGTTCCGGGGACTCGGTCGTGGAGGGCGCCGTCGCGCTCACCGGCGACCGGGAGGGCGACCTGTCCGCCCTGGAGACCGGCACCTGGGACGCGGTGCTGGACACCTACACCGACACCGACCTGGGGACGCCGGCCGTGCGCCGGACCGCCGAGCTGCTCTCGGGCCGCGTCGGGGTCTACGGCTACGTGTCCGGGATGAGCGTCTACGCCCCGTCCGGCCCCGCCGTCCCGGCCGAGGACGCCCCGGTCCGCGCGGCCGGCACCGAGCCGGCCGACGACCCGCTGCAGGAGCGGTCGCTGGCCAAGCTGGGCGCCGAGCAGGTGCTCGACGAGGCCTTCGACGGCCCGGTGTTCCTGCCCCGCGTCGGCATCATGGTGGGCCCGCGGGACCCCTCGGACCGGTTCTCCTACTGGCCGCTGCGGCTGGCCCGGGCGCACGCCGGCACCCGGGAGGGGCCGGTGCTGGTGCCCGGCGACCCCGGCCGGCCGGTGCAGTACAGCGACGCCCGCGACGTCGCCGACTGGGCCGTGCGGGTGCTCGACCGGGGCGGCAGCGGGACCTACAACGCCGTCGGCCCCGGCCGGACCGAGACCCTCGGGGACGTGCTGGACGCCTGCCAGGTGGCCGCCGGCGCCGAGCCCGGCGACGTCGAGCTGGTCTGGGTCGGTGAGGACTGGCTGCGCGACCAGGTCGCCGACCTGCCCGAGGAGCGCCGGCCGCTGTGGTTCCCCGAGGACCAGATCCCGCAGGAGGCGGTGGACAGCTCGGCCGCCCTCGCGGCCGGCCTGTCCTTCCGCCCGGTGCTGGAGACCGCGCGGGACACCCTGGCCTGGTCGTGGGACCACGCGCTCGCGGACGGCCTCGCCGCCGGGCTGACGGCCGACCGCGAGCGCAGCCTCATCGAGGGCTGGCGGGCCCGGTCGGGTCGCTGACCCCGCCGGCACAGGCCAGCCCGGGCACGTCCCAGCCGGCCCGGGTCGCACCCGCGGTGTAGGCCGCCTCGTAGAACGCCAGCACCGCGGCACGCGGGTCGTCGGCGGCCCGGGCGACGTCGTAGGGCAGCACCGCGAGGTGGCTGCCGCCGCGGGCCAGCCAGGTCGCGCCCTCGGGCAGCGGGTCCTGCTCCAGGCCCGCGGGCTCGGGTGCGGTGTAGGAGTAGAACGCCGGGTCGGGGTGGCTGGGGTCGCCGAACCAGAAGCCGGAACTGACGACCTCCCGGCTGTAGGCCTCCCGGGTGACCGGGTCGGCGTCGGGCTGGGCGACGACACGGTCGGAGAAGCGGGTCAGGGCCAGGTCGAAGGTGTGCCAGAAGTGGTGCACCGGGCTGGTCTTGCCGGAGAACCCGCCGGCGAACTCCTCCAGCAGCAGGGAGACCTGGCTGAGCACCTGCCAGTACCGGGTGACCGCGACGGGGTCCCAGCTGGCGTGCTCGGTGTCGGCGGCGAAGGGGCGGGCGGCGTCGGGCAGGTCGAAGGGGCGCGCGTCGGCGACGTCGACGTCGATGCCGAGCTCGGCCAGCGCCCGGGTGAGGTCGGCGTGCACGTCGGCCACCGAGCGGCCCAGCAGGCTGGAGGACACCCGGCGTCCCTCGACGGTGCTGACGTCCAGCCTGTGGTCGAGGAGGTCCAGGTCGATGGTGAACGTCGGGTCCAGGCCCATCGGCCGGGTCGTGGTGCCGCGGCCGCTGACGTGCAGGGGCACGTTCCACCAGTGGTTGCGCCGCGGGCTGGCCAGCAACCGCACCCGGCCCACCAGCTGGGAGACGCGGTGCACGGTGGCCAGGGTGTCGGCCCAGCCGGCGTAGGGGATCGGGGGCAGGAGCTCCATGGGCCTGATCGTGTCGGTCGCGGCACCGCGCCGTCCAGCCTGCGCACTACCGTCGGGGCCATGACCGAGCCCAGCAGGCCCGCCTCCGAGGACCTCCCCGACCCGGCCACCGACGGGACCACCGACGAGGACGCTCCCCCGGCGCGCAAGTCCCCGGTGTGGTGGCTGGCCGTGCCGGCGCTGGTCGCCGGGAACGCCGGCTACCGGCTGCTGCAGGGCGACACCGGCGGCATCTGGCCGTGGGGCGAGGTCGTGATGCTGGTCATCGCACTGGCACTGCTGGCGTTCGTGCTGGTCGACCGGCGGCGCGTGCGCCGCTGACGGCATCGGGGAACGAGCGGTCCCCGAAGAGCACCCGCCGGGCCACCGCCCGGCCCGGTGGGGTGCGCAGCGCGGTGAAGGCGAGCTCGGTCAGCGCCGGTGACCCCAGCGCCGACAGCCCCCGCCGCATCGACAGCCGGCCGCGGAACGACCGGCGCAGGGCGGCGCCGTCGTAGTGGCGCAGCGGCTCCGACCGCCCGGTGCGCAGCGCCTCGTCCAGCACGGCGACGGCGTGGTCGGACAGCCGCAGGCACGGGTCCAGCCCGCCCGCGGTGAGCGGGGAGACCGCGCCGGCCGCGTCGCCCACCAGCAGTCCCTCCGCGCACCCGATCCGGCGCAGCAGTCCGCCCACCGGGATCGGGCCGCCCCGGCGCTCGACCTCGCCCGACCGGTGCCGCGGCAGCCCCGGTGCGGTGGCCGAGAAGCGGGTGAGGGCACCGCGCATGCCGTCGGGGAAGCGCTCGGCGTGACCGGCGACGCCGACGTGGGCGTGCCGGCCGTCGTCGACGACCCAGGCCAGGTAACCCGGGGCCAGCCGGGGGTCCAGCACGCAGTGGAACGTCGGGACGACGTCCCGGGCGGGCAGCGACCACACCTCCTCGGCACCCACCAGCAGCCGCTCGTTGCGGTCCAGGCTCAGCTCCCGGGCCACCCGGGACCGGGCGCCGTCGGCACCGACCAGGAAGCGGGCGCGCACCCGGGCCGGGCCGTCGGGTCCCTCGAGCCGGTGCACCCCGGCGTCGTCCCGGCCGACGTAGCGGGTGCCCAGGGTGAGCCGGACGCCGGCGCGGACCGCGGCGCGGGCGGCGGCGGCGTACAGCCCGGCCATGTCGCCGACCCGGTACTCGTCCCGGTCGCTGAGCAGCTCGACCGGTCCGCGGGTGCTGGGCGGGTAGAGCACCACCCGGCGGATCGGCGGGCCCAGGCAGTCGGCCGGCAGGTCGTAGTCGTCCAGGGTCTTGCGGACGAAGATCCCGGTCGTCCGGATGGCGCCGGCCAGCGAGGGCCGGCGGTCGACCAGCTGGACGTCGTGGCCCAGGCGGGCCAGTCCGGTGGCGGCGTGCAGGCCGGCCAGGCCCGCGCCCACCACCAGCACGTCCGTGGTGCGGGGCGGCGGTGTCGTCGGTGTCATGCAGCGATCATCGATGACCATCCATCGAAAGTCGATGGCTACACGCCGATGGTCGTGCCCTGCCGTCCGGCCAGCAGCATCGCGTGGGCGGCCTGGACCCCGAGCGGGCGGGCCAGCAGGTAGCCCTGCGCCAGGTCGCAGGAGTCGGCCTGCAGGCGGGCCAGCTGGGCGGGGTCCTCCACGCCCTCGGCGACGACGGTGAGACCGAAGGCGTGCGCGGACTGGATCATCAGCGCGACCAGGGTGCGGTGCGAGGGCTCGTCGCTGGCGATGAAGCTGCGGTCGATCTTCACCGTGTCCACCGGCATGTGCCGCAGCTGCCCGATCGAGGTGTAGCCGGTGCCGAAGTCGTCGATCGCGATGCCGACGCCCAGGTCCCGCAGGGCGGCCAGGTGGGCGTAGGCCGCCGGGTCGTCCACCAGCACGGTCTCGGTGATCTCCACGACCAGCAGCCCGGCCGGCAGGCCCGAGGCGGTGAGCGCGTCGACCACGTCGGTCACCACCCGGGAGTCCGACAGGTGCCGCCCGGAGATGTTGACCGCCACGGTGGGCTCCCCCGGCCGGACCGGGCCCGTGCCGGTGCGCCACTCGGCGAGCTGGCGGGTGGCCTCGTGCAGCACCCACCGGTCCAGCTGGCAGATCAACCGGGAGGCCTCCGCGGCGGCGATGAAGGCATCGGGCTGGACGACACCGTGGCCGGGACGGTCCCACCGGATGAGCGCCTCGTAGCCGATCAGCGCACCGGAGACCACGTCGCAGACGGGCTGGTAGTCCAGCCGCATCTCCCCCGCGGCCAGCCCGGCGGCGATGGCCGCCTGCAGCTCGGCACGCTCGACCAGCTGGGCCCGCAGCGCCTCGTCGAAGAGCTCGGCGCGGCCCCGGCCGTGGGCCTTGGCCCGGTAGACGGCGGCGTCGGCCTGGGCGAGCAGCGCGTCGCCGTCGGTCCCGGCGTCCCGGCTCACGGCGACGCCGATGCTGGCGCCGACCGCCATCGTCGCCCCGCCCACGGTGATCGGTGCGGAGACCGCCTCGATCAGCCGGGCGGACAGTTCCAGCAGCGCCTCCTCGCCGTCCACGGGCTCGAGCAGGACGACGAACTCGTCGCCCCCGAGGCGGCAGACGACGTCCCCGGAGCGGACGCCGTCGTGCAGCCGGCCGGCGACCGTGCGCAGGACGTGGTCGCCCGCCGCGTGGCCGAAGCCGTCGTTGACCGCCTTGAACCCGTCGAGGTCGACGAACAGCAGGCCGATGGCGGCGCCCGAGCGCTGGGCCCGGTGCAGGGCGGAGGTGAGCAGCCGGCGGGCCTGGGCGCGGTTGGGCAGCTCGGTCAGCGGGTCGTGCGCGGCCTGGTGGGCCAGCGCGGACTGCAGCTCCTCCCGCTCCCGGACCGAGGTGACGATCTGCTGGACCGAGGCGTGCACGACCTCGCCGAGCGGGCCGGGCAGCGGCTCGGCCAGCAGCGCGTGGTCCAGGTCGCCGGCGGCGACGGCCCCGGCCTGGTCCTGGATGCGCCGCAGGCTGGCGACGCTGGCCTGCAGGGCCGCCGACACGGTCCGCACCTCGCGGGGCCCGGACACCTCGACGTCGACGAGCGAGCCGCGGCTGACCTCCTGGGCGCGGTCGGCCAGGCGGCCCAGCGACCGGGAGACCGAGCGGCCCACCCAGACCAGGGCACCGGCCGAGACGGCCAGCAGGGCCGCACCGACCTGCAGCGTGGTGTCGCGGGCCCGGTCGGCCGCGGCCCGGTCGGCGCCGGCGGCGTCCACCGCGGTGCCGACGGCGGTGTCCAGCAGCGCGCCGAAGGCCACCGACCGCTCCGCGTTCTGGGTGACCAGGGTGAGCATCTGCAGCGCCACGAGCGGGGTGACCCCCGGGAGCAGCTGGCTCTCCAAGGCGTTGTCGATGCCGCGGACGGCGGTCAGCGCCGCGGTGTCCGCCCAGGCGGCGGCCAGGTCGGGGTCGGTGAGGTCGGCGAGGGCCTGGGCCGCCGAGCGGTAGTCCGCGCGGGCGGTGATCCAGGTGTCCTCACCGACCTGCTCGTCCAGGTCGGTCATGGTGCTCAGGAAGAGGGGGATCTCCCGGCTGGCGGCCTGGGAGGCGCGGGCGACCAGGGCCACGTCGGCGACGGCGGCACGGGTGTCGGCGGAGACGTCCTGCCGGCCGGCACCGGCGCCGGCGTCCTGCTGGTCGGCGCCGAGCTGGTCGGACAGCCGGAGGTAGCCCTCGTAGGTGGCCAGCACGTCGGCGAACACGACGGTGCCGGCGGCGCCGGGCGCACGCAGGGCCTCGAGGGCCGCTGCGGCCTGGCGGGCGGGTCCGGCCGCCGGCGAGTCCGCGGCGACGGCGTCGAGCGCGTCGTCGGTGGCCTGGCGGGTGGTCTCGACCGCGGCCTGGGCCTGCTGGCCGGCCATCGCGGCGAAGGCCGGCGTGAGGCCCAGTTCGGCCAGCGTCTCGGGGCTGGCCAGCACCGCGGTGGTCAGGACCGGGATGACCTCCTGCTCGATGCTGCTGCGGACCGTGTCCAGCAGGGCGACGGCGCGCACGGACTCCTCGGCCGCCGCGGCGGACCGGGAGTCGTGCACCGCGCCGGCCACCAGCACCCAGCCGAGGGCGAGCAGACCGAGCACGGGCACCAGGACGAGAGCGGTCAGGTGGACCGCCAGCGGGACCCCGCGGCGGGCCGCGGGCCGGGACAGGGGCGAGCGCATGTCCGGTACATCGGGCCCAGCGGGTCCGTAATTGAGCGGTGGCCGGACGAGACCCCCCGGTGGTGTCAGTCCCGGAGTCGTTCCGGTTCTGCTGACGGGCGCGACACCCGCGCGGTGGGCCCCGTGGGGATCGAACCCACAACCCGCGGATTAAAAGTCCGCTGCTCTGCCAGTTGAGCTAGAGGCCCTGCAGGGACGAGTCTCCCAGACCCCGGCGGCGTCACCCAGCGTCGTCACCCCAGGGCTGGGTCACCCGGTCGGGGGCGTGCACCGCCCGGTCAGGGGATGCCGTCGTCACGCTGCGCTGCCTACGGTCGCTGAGTCACCTGCAGTGACGCCCACCGACGCCGTCCGGACGGAGCACCACCTGTGTCCAGCGAGGACCTCGACGTCCCCCGACGGCCGACGACGACCGGCTCGGTGCTGCCCGCGGCCCCGGCGCTCGGCGCGGCGCGGCGGCTCGGGGGCGCGCGTCTGGCCGTCACCCGGCTCCTGCACGGGGTGCGGCACCGTCCGGCCCAGCGCCCCACCGCCCGACTGCTGGTGCTCGTCCCGGCCCACGACGACGAGGCCACCGTCGGGCGCACGCTGTCGGCGCTGCTGACCCAGAGCCGGGTGCCCGACCGGGTGGTGCTGCTCGCCGACCGCTGCACCGACCGCACGGAGGAGATCGCCCGCCGCCACCACGGGGTCACCGTCATGCGGGTCGTGGAGAACACCGGCGGCACCGCCGGTGCCCTGGACCAGGGCTGGCGTCGCTGGCAGGCCGGCCACGACCTGGTCGCCGTCGTCTCGGCCGACACCGTGCTCGCCCCGGACTGCCTGCAGCAGCTGGAGACCGAGCTGACCCGCACCGTCCGGCCCGGCGCCGTGGTCGCCCGCTACGCCGTGGACCTGCGGTTGGGCACCACGACGGCGGCCCGCCTGCTCCTGCGCGCCCGGCGGGGCGGCCCCGCCGCCTTCGCCGCGGCCGCCCTCGACCAGGACGACGTCACCCGCGTGCTGGGCGGCCAGACCGCCCTCTTCGACGCCGACGCCCTCCGCCGGGTCGCCGCGAGCCGCGCGACCCGCGGCCCGTGGGACCCGGGGGCCGTGCACGCCGGCGCGGCACTGGTCCGCGCGCTGCGCGGGCTGGGCCGGGAGACCGTCGTCTCCACCGCGGCCCGGGCGCACGCCGGACCGGTCCTCACCGTGCAGCGCCTCCGGGACCGCTCGCGGGCCACGGCCGCCGCGCCCCAGCACCCCTGACCCCGGGCTCCCGGTCCCCCACCGGGAGCCCCTCCCCGCCCGCCCGCACCGCGCGGGGGAGGCG
>NZ_CEEDOS010000064.1:0-14819 GCF_979256525.1 Klenkia sp. AC732
GGGCGCGGCCGGCGGCTCGGGCGCCACCACCACCCCGTCAGCCACCCCGCCCGTCCCCCCGGCAGTCACCCCGGCAGCGACGGTGCCTGCCGAGCCGACCGCAGGACCCGCGACGCCGGCCCCCGGCGCCCTGCCCGCCGCCGTCACCGAGGGGGTCGCCGTCCCGGTCGCCGTCCCGGTCGCGGCCCCGACCACCGGGGAGCCCGTCGAGGGCACGACCGGCGGTCCCGGCACGGCCACCACGGACCCGGCCGGCACCGCGGCGCCGGCCGCCCCGACGTCCGGCGCCCAGACCGGCACCGGTGCCGGCACCGGACAGCAGCAGGACGGGGCACTCACCGGCACCGGGACCGCCCCGGCCCGGGCCACCGCGCCCTCTGCTGCGGGCGACGGCGCCCCCGCCACCGGCCTCCCGGTCGACACCGCGGTCGTCCGGGTCGCCGAGGGACCCGTGCGCGACGCGGCAGCGCCGCCGGCCGTCGCCGACGTCACCCCGGCCGGCGACGAGCAGACCGTCACCGGCCCGGCGCCCGCGCCGACCGTCACCGCCGGTGCAACCGCCGGCGCGACCCCGGCGGCACCCGCTGCCGCCCCCGCACCCCCCGTCGCCGCGCAGCTGGCCCCCCAGCTCACGGCGATGGCCTCCGGCCCCGACGGCAGCCACACGGTCACCGTCGTCCTGGCCCCCGAGTCCCTCGGCGAGGTGCACGTCCAGCTGGTGGTCACCGGCGACGAGGTGACCCTGAGCCTGGCGGCCGGCCACGAGCACGGGCGGGCGGCGCTGACCGAGGCACTCCCCGAGCTCCGTCGGGACCTCGCCGCAGCCGGCCTGACGGTCACCTCGGCGGAGGTCTCCCCCGACGCACCGGACCCCTCGGCGCCGTCGGGCAGCTCGGGCGGGCAGCAGTCGACCGCCCAGGGCTGGGCCCAGGGACGTGACGACCGGGCCTGGGGGACCGACCGGCGGTCCGGGACGGTACCGACCGGCACCGGGACTGCCGATGAGGACTCCGACACCACACGCACCACTCGTCACACCCGTACCGGCGGGCCGTCGACCGGTGTCGACGTCCGCGTCTGAGGAGGAACCGTGACCACCCCGATCACCAACGCCACACCCATCGCCAGCCTGATGGGCAGCACCCCGACCACCTCGGTCGGGGACACCGGGATGGACAAGGACACGTTCCTCAAGCTCCTGGTCGCCCAGATGAAGTACCAGGACCCGCAGGCCCCCACGGACTCCAGCGCGCTGATCTCGCAGAGCGCGACCTACTCCCAGGTCGAGGCGCTGCAGACCATCTCCGAGCAGAACACCGCGATGCTGGCGATGCAGCGGGCCTCCAGTGCCGGCGCCCTGGTCGGCAAGACGGTGAGCTACACCGACACCGACGGCAGCACGGTCACCGGGCAGATCAGCTCCGTGACGATCCCGACCGCCTCCACCGAGGCCGTGGCGACCATCGGCGGGACCACCGTCCCCGTCGGCCGGCTCACCGCCATCTCCGCCTGACCCACCTGCCCGACCGACACCCCAGGAGCCACCGTGCTGCGTTCGATGTTCTCGGCCATCTCCGGCCTGCGCGCCCACCAGACCAAGATGGACACCGTCGCGAACAACATCGCGAACGTGAACACCGTCGGGTTCAAGACCCAGAACACGGTCTTCGAGACCACGCTGACCCAGGTGCTGCGCAGCGGCAAGAGCCCCGACGGGCTCGAGGGCGGCAGCAACCCGGCGCAGGTCGGGCTCGGCGTCAAGCTGGCCGCCATCACCACCGACTTCGGCCAGGGCAAGACCCAGAACACCGGCCGCGCACTGGACTTCATGATCCAGGGCGACGGGTTCTTCGTCACCGAGGCCGACGGGCAGCAGCTCTACACCCGCGCGGGCTCCTTCACCTTCGACGGCTCCGGCAAGCTGATCACCGCCGACGGCGCCCGGGTGCAGGGCTGGGCCGCCGATGCCTCCGGCGTCGTCAACACCAACGGCGCGCTCGGCGACCTGGCCATCCAGTACGGCGCCGCGCTGCCCCCCAACGCCTCCACCTCGGCCACCCTGAGCCGCAACGTGCAGTACGTGGCCGGGACGACGGGCAACTCGGTCAGCACCGTCGCCACCCTCTACGACGAGGCCGGCACCGCCCAGCGGATGGTGCTCACCTACACCCAGGCCGCCACGTCCGCCGGCGCGAACAGCGACTGGACGCTGACCGTGGCCAACGAGAAGACCCCGAACACCCCGATCGTCTCCACGACCGTCTCGTTCCCCGGCGGCCAGAACCCGACCTTCGGCGCGGTCACCAACGGCACCTCCAGCGGCTCGGCCGCCGACTCCGTCCTCACCGTGGCCATGCCCTGGGGCGACGTCGACTTCGACATGAGCCAGGTCACCGCGTTCGCCGCCGGCACCCCGGTCGCCACCACCAAGCAGGACGGCTACGGCTCGGGCAGCCTGCAGAGCTTCTCGCTGCTGGAGGACGGCACCATCACCGGCGTCTACACCAACGGCGAGCGGCGCTCGGTGGGCAAGCTGGCGCTGGCCACGTTCGACAACCCCTCGGGCCTGGTCAACATGGGCAACACGTCCTACTCCAAGGGCGACAACTCCGGAGTCGCGCTGATCGGCACCGCCGGCAACGGCTCGCTGGGCACGCTGACCTCCGGCGCCCTGGAGATGAGCAACGTGGACCTCTCCGAGGAGTTCACCGGCCTGATCATCGCCCAGCGCGGGTTCCAGGCGAACAGCCGCGTCATCACCGCCTCCGACGAGCTGCTGCAGGACCTGGTCAACCTCAAGCGCTGACCCCCCAGCCGCTGCTGCGGCGCCAGTACCAGGACGGCCCGGTCACCCCTTCGGGGGGGCCGGGCCGTTCGGCTTCAGCACCTCCGCGCAAGGGCCGACAACACAACTGCCCACCCCGGGCAGCCCTTCGACCCAGGAGCAACCGGTGATCTGCCTGACCCGCCTGAACGGGGAGGCCTTCGCGCTCAACCCCGATCTGATCGAGCGCGTCGAGGCCCACCCCGACACCGTCGTCACCCTGACCGACGACGTCCGCTTCCTGGTCCGCGAGAGCGTCCACGACGTCCTCCGCGCCATCCGCGACTACCGCGCCGACGTGCTCGCCACGGCCTACGCGATGGACCGCGGCGCCTACCCGGTGCTGGAGCTGACCCCCCGTCCCACGGCCACCGCGGACCACTCGGTCCTGGCCTTCCCGATCCGCCAGGAGCGTTGACATGGACCCGGCAACCCTGATCGGTGTCGCGGTCGCGCTCGTCGCGATCGTGGCCTCGATGATCATGGAGGGCTCGTCCCCCATGGCCATCATCCTGCTCCCGCCCATCATCCTGGTCTTCGTCGGCACCTTCGGCGCCGCGATCGCCGGGTCCACCATGGCCGACGTCAAGAAGCTCGGCGGCTGGTTCAAGATGGGCCTGATGCCGGTCGCGGTGCCCCCGGCCACCGAGCAGATCCAGACCCTGGTGACGCTGGCGGAGAAGGCGCGCAAGGAGGGCCTGCTGGCCCTGGAGGCCTCGATCAAGGCCATCGAGGACGCCTTCCTGCAGCGCGGTCTGCAGATGGCCGTGGACGGCACCGACCCCGAGGACCTGCGCACGGTCCTGGAGAGCGAGATCGCGGCCAAGAAGGCCGAGGACAAGGTCGCCGCCAAGTTCTTCACCGCGATGGGCGGCTACGCCCCGACCATCGGCATCATCGGCACCGTCATCGGGCTCATCCACGTGCTGGAGAACCTGAACAAGCCCGAGACGCTGGGCCACCTCATCGCCGCCGCCTTCGTCGCGACCCTGTGGGGCGTGCTGTCGGCCAACGTCTTCTGGCTCCCCATGGCCGCCAAGATCACCCGTACCAGCGACCTGCAGGCCGCCCAGATGACCCTGCTCGTCGAGGGCATCTCGGAGATCCAGGCCGGCACCAGCCCGCGCACCGTCCGGCAGAAGCTCACCAGCCTCGTGCCCCCGAGCGAGGCCGCTGCCGCGGCCGCGGCGGCGTGAGCGGGCACGCGCCCTCCGGTCGCCGGCGGGCCAAGCCCCACGAGGAGGAGGAGCACGAGAACCACGAACGGTGGCTGGTCTCCTTCGCCGACATGATGACGCTGCTGACCGCCGTGTTCATCGTCCTCTACTCGATCAGCCAGGTCGACCAGCTCAAGTTCGCCGCGCTGGCCGAGGGCCTGTCGGAGAGCTTCGGCTCGCCGACCAGCGTGCTGACCGACGGCTCCCCCACCAACGACCCGGGTGTGCTGGACGCCATGTCCGCGCCGATCCCGGTGACCACGGACTACGACCCGACCGAGCGCGCCGACCAGCGCTCGGTGGACCTGGCCGCCGCCCAGGCGGCCGCCGACCACAGCGAGCAGGTGCAGGCCGAGGCGCAGGCCACCTTCGACCAGCTGCGCGCGGCACAGCAGGCCATCGAGGCGGCACTCGCCGCCGCGGGGCAGCCCGACGCGGTCGAGTTCACCATCGACGAGCGCGGCCTGGTCGTGCACGTCGTGGCCGACCAGGTGCTCTTCGGCCCCGAGCAGGCCGGCCTGCGCACCGAGGGGGCCGGGGTGCTCGACGCCCTCGCCCCGACGCTGGCCGCACTGCCCAACCAGCTGCGCATCGAGGGCCACACGAACTCCCTGCCGGTGACGCCGGGCGGTCCGTTCCCCAGCAACTGGGAGCTGTCCACCGCCCGGGCGACGACGGTGCTCCGGCACCTCGCCGAGACCGACGGGCTGCCCGAGGCCCGACTGTCCGCAGCCGGCTTCGCCGCCACCCGGCCGCTGCTGGCCGACTCCGACCCCGCGTCGGTCTCGGTCAACCGACGGGTCGACATCGTCGTCCTGTCCGACGCCTCCACCGAGGCCAACGCCCAGCTCCCCGGCCTCGCCGCCGAGGCCACCCGCACCGCCGGGGCCACCCCCACCACGACCGTCGAGCCCGCCACCGTCAACGCCGTCACCGCCCAGGAGAGCACCCCGTGAGCGCACCCACCAAGACCAAGCCCAGCGCCAAGGCCGCCGAGGCCGCGGTCGACGAGGAGTCCGCCGGCGGGGGCAAGAAGAAGCTCATCGCGATCGTGCTGGTGGTGCTGCTGGCCGCCGGTGCGGCGGCGTGGTTCTTCCTCTTCGCCGGCAGCGGCGAGGCCGAGGCCGAGCCCGCCCCGGTCGCCGGCGCCGTCCTCCCCCTGGAGTCCACGGCGGTCAACCTGGCCGGCAGCGGCTACCTCAAGATCGGGGTGACCCTGCAGCTGACCGAGGAGGCCGGCGAGGAGGCCCCCGACGGGTCCCGAGCCACCGACATCGTCATCGAGACGTTCTCCGGCGCCCAGCTGGCCGACGTCACCGGCAACCGGGAGGCGATGAAGGCCGAGCTCGAGCAGCGCATCGAGGAGGCCTACAACGTCGACGGCGAGCACCTGGTGATGGGCATCTACTACACCGAGTACGTCACCCAGTAACCCGCTCCACCTCCAGGCAGGGGAGGCCCAGCACACCCTCGGGACGCCGAGAGGGGGTGCCGGGCCTCCCCTGCCTCGTCGGGTGGGTGTGACGTCCGGGGCAGGGGTGGACGGTCAGGTTGCCCCCCGGCACCGCCGATGAGGGGGGCGTGACCCTCGCCGACGCCGCACCCGCCCCCCGCGGGGCAGCGCTGATGGCGGCGCGACGGCGCCGCGGCGAGCCCCGCAGCTACGACTTCCGAAGGCCCACGAAGCTGTCCCGGGACCACGTCCGGGTGCTGCAGAACGCGCTGGAGACCTTCGCGCGGCAGTGCGCCACCAACCTGACCCAGGTGCTGCGCACCGAGGTCAAGCTGGAGCTCGGCGGCATCGACCAGTTCGCCTACGACGACTACGTCGCGCACCTGGACAACCCCTCGTTCATGACGGTGCTCAACTTCGAGCCGCTGCAGGGCCGCGGTCTGCTGACCTGGTCGCTGGACATGGCGATGGCGATGATCGACCAGCTGCTGGGCGGGTCGGGCGCCTCCGAGCAGCCGCAGCGGCCGATGACGGGCATGGAGACCCGGCTGGCGCGCTACCCCCTCGAGCGGGTGCTGCACGAGCTCGCCCTGGCGCTGCGTCCCATCGTGCGCGTCGACTTCGGCCTCGAGGGCTTCGAGTACAACCCGCACCTGGCCCAGCTGGCGGTGAGCTCGGAGACCGTCGTCGTCGCCTCGTTCTCGCTGTCGCTGGGTGACCGGGAGACCGAGGCGACGGTGATGCTGCCCTTCGCCCCGTTCGCCCCCGCCCTCCACGACGCCACCTCCCCGCAGCTGTCCGCCCAGGCGGTCCGCGACCGCAAGGCCGCCAGCGAGGCCCTGTCGGCGCGGCTGGGCGCGGTGCCCGTGGAGGTCAACGCACGCTTCCGGCCGCTGGCCGTGCCCAGCGCCGACCTGCTCAGCCTCGCCGTCGGCGACGTGCTGCTGCTGCGGCACCCGCGGGACAGCCCGCTGGAGGTCACCACCAACGACGTCGTCTTCGCCCACGCCGTCGCCAGCAACCACCGCCGGCGGCTGGCCGCCGAGATCGTCGCCGCCCCCGGCCTCACCACCACTGCATCGAGGGACGCCCTGTGAGCACCAGCACGAGCGGACGCACCGACGACGCCGCCACCATCAGCGCCGCGGTGGTCAGCGCCGCCCAGGCCGCCGGCACCCTGCTGCCGGCGCCCTCCCCGCTGAGCACCGGCTCGGCCGTCGACGACCCCGACATCGCCCCGCTGCCCGGCAGCAGCCCGGCTGCGATCACCGCCCGGCTGTCCGGGGAGGTCAGCGGGGACGTCGTCCTCGTCGTGGCCGGCCCGCTGGTCGAGGCGCTGGCCAACTCCCCGGTCGGCAAGCTGGACGTCGCCGCGGCGATGCGCCCGGCACTGGAGGCGGCCGCCGCGGTGCTGGGGCGGGTCACCGTCACCAGCGAGCGGATGGAGGAGCCCGAGGCGGCCCTGGACGGCCTGCGCGACAAGGGCGTCTTCCTCGCCGTCCCGCTGCTGGCCGGCGGCGAGCACCTGGCCACCTTCGCCCTGCAGGTGACCCTCCCCCGGCCGCAGGGCCAGACCCAGCGCGGCAGCCTGGAGCTGCTGCGCAACGTGGCCATGGAGGTCACGGTCGAGATCGGCCGGACCCGCATGACGGTGCAGGAGCTGCTCTCGCTCTACCCCGGGGAGATCGTCGAGCTCGACCGCGCCGCCAGCGCGCCGGCGGACCTGCTGGTCAACGGCACCCTCATCGCGCGCGGCGAGGTCGTCGTCGTCGACGAGGAGTTCGGGCTGCGGATCACCGAGGTGGTCACCGACGCCGCCGCCGCCGAGCTGGGGCAGCAGTCGGCATGACCTGGATGGTCATCCGGCTGGTGCTGACGCTGGCCTTCGTGGGCGGCGTGCTCTGGTTCGCCGCCCGGCTGGCCAAGAAGCGCGGCCTGGGCGGGGGCAACGGGCTCATCGAGGTCGTCGCCCGGCAGCGGATGGGCCGGTCCAGCACGGTCAGCGTGCTGCGCGTGGCCGACCGGGTGCTCGTCGTGGGCACCACCGAGGAGCACGTCACCCTGCTCGCCGAGATGGACGGCGAGGTCGTCGAGGACGCCCTGGCCGACATCGAGTCCGAGCGCGAGCAGGCCCAGGCGGCCCGCCGCGCTGCGGCCGCCGCCCGCAGCGCCGCCCGCCGTCCGGCCGCGGTCGGCGCCGGGCTCGACGAGGACCCGTCCGCCACCCGCAGCCTGCCCCCGGTCCCCGGCGTGCGCCGTCCCAGCGGTGCCGCCCCGGCCGTCGGCCGGCACGGCGGGACGACGGGCGCCACCGGTGGCACCGGCCTGCTCGCCGGCTCGGTGTTCGACCGCGGCGCCTGGACCTCGGTCGTCGAGGGCCTGCGCGAACGCACGGTCCGCAAGTGACGGCGCGCGAGCGCACCGGTCGCTGGGCCACCCGGGTCGGGGTGGTCGCCACCGCCGGCGCCGCCCTGCTGACCCTGCTGGCCACCGCCGCGCTCGCCGCCCCCGTGGACCCGACCGACCCGACCGCGCCGATCGCCCCCGTGGTGGACGGCTCCACCGGCGGGCTGGACATCAACATCGGGGGCAACAGCCCCTCCAGCGCCATCACCCTGATCCTGGCGATCACGGTGCTGTCCATCGCGCCGTCGCTGCTGCTGCTGGTCACCTCGTTCACCAAGATCATCGTGGTGCTCTCGCTGACCCGCAACGCCCTGGGCCTGCAGAACTCCCCGCCCAACCAGGTGCTGACCGGGCTGGCCTTCTTCCTGACGGTCTTCGTCATGGGCCCGGTGATCGCCGACATCAACGACCTGGCGGTCCAGCCCTACCTGGACGGACAGCTGTCCATCGGACAGGCCTACGACGTCGGGGTGGAGCCGCTCAAGGACTTCCTGCTGGCCAACACCCGCGGGGACGAGCTCAAGCTGATGGTCGGGCTGTCCGGCGAGCAGATGCCCGCCGACCCCGCCTCGGTGACGATGCTGACCCTGGTGCCGGCGTTCGTGCTCAGCGAGCTCAAGAGCGCCTTCATCATCGGGCTGGTCGTCTTCATCCCGTTCCTGGTGCTGGACATGCTGGTCAGCGCCGCGCTGATGGCGATGGGCATGATGATGGTCCCGCCGGTCATCGTGTCGCTGCCGTTCAAGCTGCTGCTGTTCGTCGTCGTCGACGGGTGGGCGCTGATCACCACCGCCCTGGTCGGCTCGTACGGGACGTACGGCTAGTGGACGACGCCCAGATCACCGACATCGCGGTGCAGACGATGATCGTGGCCGCCAAGGTGTCGGCCCCGATCCTGCTCACCGCACTGCTGGTCGGCTTCGCGATCTCGCTGTTCCAGGCAGCGACCCAGATCCAGGAGCAGACCCTCTCCTTCGTGCCCAAGATCATCGCGGTGGCGATCGCGCTGGTGCTCACCGGCAACTGGGTGCTCTCGGAGCTGGTGAGCTTCACCGAGTCGCTGTTCGCCTCCCTGCCGGCCCTCCTCGGCCGGACCTGACCCGGTGGACCTCCAGGTCCCCGAGGCGACCCTGGCGGCCCTGCTGCTGGCCACCGCACGCACGGCCGGGTTCGTCCTTGTCGCCCCGCCGTTCAACTCCAAGGCCATCCCCGCGCCGGTCAAGGGCGCCCTGTCGGTCGCCCTCGCGCTCGTGGTCTTCAACCAGGTCCAGGCCACGCTGGGGGTCGTCTCCGTCGGGTACCTGGTGCTCACCGCCTTCACCGAGGTCGTCATCGGGGTGGCCCTGGGCTTCATCGTGCAGCTGTTCTTCAGCGCCGTGCAGCTGGCCGGGGACGTGCTGGACGTGGCCGGCGGGTTCTCCCTGCAGCCGGCCTACGACCCGCTGATGATGAGCACCAGCTCCACGCTGGGCCGGCTGCACAACCTGCTGGCGATCGCCCTGCTGTTCACCAGCGGCGGCCACCTGCTGCTGGTCCGCGGGCTGCACACCTCCTACGAGGGGCTGCCGCTGGGCGCCGTGCTGCCCACCGACCAGCTCGGGGAGACCCTGGTGCAGGCGGTCTCGATGATGTTCCTGGCCGCCATGCAGATCGCCGGGCCGATGGTCGCGGTGCTGCTGCTGGCCGACGTCGCGCTGGCGCTGCTGTCCCGGGCCTCCCCGGCGATGAACGTCTTCTCCCTCGGCTTCCCGGTCAAGATCATGCTGACCCTGGCGATGCTGGGCCTCACCTTCCCCCTGCTGCCCACCGCGCTGGACGCACTCATGGAGACCGCCGTCACCGCGTTCCTGGCCCTGCGGAGCTGAGGGCGTGGCCAAGGACGGACCGGGTGGTGAGAAGACAGAGAAACCGACTCCCGAACGCCTCAAGAAGGCACGCAGGGACGGCGACGTCCCCCGCACCCAGGAGCTGGGCACCTGGCTGGGCGTGGTCGCGGCCAGCTTCCTGCTGCCGTTCATGGTCAGCAGCTCCTTCGACGGGGCGCGCCGGCTCTTCGTGCAGATCGGTGCGGTCGCCCGCCGTCCCGAGGCCGGGGCGATCAGCGCCCTGCTCGGGGAGGCGCTCTCCTCGTTCCTGACCGCCGTCCTCCCGATGGCCGCGGGCATCATGGTCGTCGGCGTGCTCGCCGCCGCCAGCCAGGGCGGGGTCGTGTTCTCGGCGAAGCCGATGTCGCCCAAGCTCAGCAAGCTCAACCCGTTCCCGGGTCTCAAGCGCATGTTCGGCGGTCACGGCCTGTGGGAGACCACCAAGGCGCTCGTCAAGACCGCCGCCATCGGGGTCACGATCGTGCTGACCATCGACAAGGCGCGGACGCTGGTGGCGTCGTCGGGGTCCATGCCGCTCTCGGCCGTGGCGTCGGTGTTCACCGACTCGGCGCTGCTGATGCTGCGGGTGGCCGCGATGACCGGGCTCGTGCTCGCGGTCGCGGACTACATGGTCGTCCGGATGCAGTCGCGGAAGAAGCTGAAGATGAGCCTCTACGAGATCAAGCAGGAGCACAAGCAGCAGGAGGGCGACCCGCACGTGAAGGGCCAGCGCCGCTCGGCCATGCTCGCCGCGGCCCGCAACCGGATGATGACCGACGTGACCACGGCCGACGTGCTGCTCACCAACCCCACCCACGTCGCGGTCGCACTGAAGTACGACGCGGCGTTCGGTGCCCCCCGGGTGGTCGCCAAGGGCGCCGGGGAGGTGGCCCGCAAGCTGCGCGAGCTGGCGGCGGCCTCGAACGTGCCGATGGTGCAGGACATCCCGCTGGCCCGCGCCCTGCACGGCAGCTGCGAGCTGGGCCAGGAGGTCCCGCCGCAGCTGTTCACCGCCGTCGCCCGGGTGCTGGCCTTCGTGATGCACCTGGGCGCCCAGGGCATCCGCGGCGGCGTGCACCGCCCCGGCTTCAGCGCCCCGGACACCACCGGGCTGCCCGTCGCCGGCCGCCGGCGCGCCCCCGCCGCCGACCCCGCGGACGCCGCCGCGGCCTGAGGCGGTACCGACCGGCACCTGGACTGCCGAGAGTGGTCTTCGTGAAGTGGACGACGGCCGCGGTGCCCATCGGGGTCGTCTCGATCGTCCTCATGCTGGTCGTGCCCATGCCGACCATCGCGCTGGACCTCCTCATCGGGGTCAACATCGCGGTGTCGCTGCTGATCCTGCTGGTCGCCATGTCGATCAAGCGGCCGCTGGACTTCGCCGTCTTCCCCTCGGTGATCCTGATCGCGACGCTGCTGCGGCTGGCGCTCAACGTCTCCTCGACCCGGCTGGTGCTCTCCGACGGCTACGCCGGACAGGTCATCGAGGCCTTCGGGCACTTCGTCATCGGCGGCTCGCTGGTCGTCGGCCTGGTCGTCTTCCTGATCCTCGTGGTCATCCAGTTCGTGGTCATCACCAAGGGCGCCGAGCGCGTAGCCGAGGTCGGCGCGCGCTTCACCCTGGACGCGATGCCCGGCAAGCAGATGGCCATCGACGCCGACCTGAACGCCGGCCTGATCAACGAGTCCCAGGCCCGCAGGCGGCGCGCCGACGTCACCGCCGAGGCCGACTTCTACGGCTCGATGGACGGTGCCAGCAAGTTCGTCAAGGGCGACGCGATCGCCGCGATCATCATCGTGCTGGTCAACCTCATCGGTGGCCTGACCATCGGCATGGTGCAGAACGGCATGCCCGCCGGCGAGGCGGTCAGCACCTACTCGCTGCTGGCCGTCGGCGACGGCCTGGTCTCGATGGTCCCGGCGCTGCTGCTGTCCACCGCGACCGGCATCGTGGTCACCCGCTCGGCCGCCGACGGCGAGCTCGGCCAGGACATGATCGCCCAGCTGGGGCGCAAGAAGCAGCCGCTGCGCATCGCCGGTGGCGCCCTGCTGGCCCTGGGCCTGATCCCCGGCCTGCCCAAGCTGCCCTTCCTGCTCGTCGGCGCCCTCTTCCTGGTGCTGGCCACCCGGGTGCAGGAGGAGGAGCTGCCCAGCGAGGAGGACGAGGCGGCGGCGCTGGCCCCGGCCGAGCCCTCCCCCGACTCCCCCGAGGCGATCGCCGAGCGGATGCGGGTCGACCCGCTGGAGCTCGAGGTGGCCTTCGACCTGGTCGAGCTGGTCGACACCGCGCGCGGCGGGGACCTGCTGGACCGGGTGAAGGCGCTGCGCCGCAAGGTCGCGATGGACACCGGCCTGGTCATCCCGCTGGTGCGCACCCGGGACAACCTGGACCTGCCCGCCTCCCAGTACGTCGTCTGGCTCAACGGTGTCCCCGTCGCCAAGGGCATCTCCCCGGCCGGCACCGTGCTGGCCATCGGCGACGCCCTCGACGGCCTGCCCGGCAAGCCGACCCGGGAGCCGGTGTTCGGGCTGGCCGCCAAGTGGGTGCCCGCCGAGCTGCAGCGCCAGGCCGAGATGGCCGGCGCGACCGTCGTCGACCGCTCCTCGGTCATCACCACCCACCTGGCCGAGGTGGTCCGGCAGAACGCCGCCCAGCTGCTGGGCCGGGAGGACGTCAAGCTGCTGGTCGAGATGGTCCGCCGCACGCACCCGGTCGTGGTCGAGGAGCTCACCTCGGCGTCGATGTCGCTGGGCCAGGTGCAGCAGGTGCTGCAGGCGCTGCTGGAGGAGGGCGTCTCCATCCGCGACCTGGTGCGGGTCTTCGAGGCGCTCTCGCTGCGTGCCAAGACCGCCACCGACCTGGACAGCCTCGTCGAGGCCGCCCGGGCGGCGCTGGGCCCGGCGATCAGCCAGCCCTACGTGACCGCCGACGACAAGCTCTACGTGATGACCCTGGACCCGGGCTTCGAGCAGCGGCTGCTGGAGTCGGTGCGCCCGGCCGAGTCCGGCGCCGTGCTGGCGCTCAACGCCGGTCAGGTCGACGCGCTGGCCCGCGGCGCCAGCGACCTGCTCGACGACGCCGAGCGGCTGGGCATCACCGCCCTGCTGGTCTGCTCCCCGCAGGTCCGCCCGGCGCTGTCCCGGCTGATGCGCCAGGTGGTCACCCGCTGCACCGTCATCAGCTACTCCGAGGTGTCCCGCACGGCCCAGATCGAGACCATCGGGGTGGTGAACGGTGCCGTCGCGCTCGCCTGAGCCGCCGTCCGGGGCGACCCGGGACGAGGCCATCGCCGCTGCCCGCGAGGAGTTCGGACCCGACGTCCGGATCCGCGGCGTCCGCCGGATCCGCTCCGGCGGGGTCGCCGGGTTCTTCAGCTCCGAGCGCTACGTCGCCGACGTCGTGGACCCCGCCGGCACGCCCGCCGCCGGCGAGCCCGCGCCCGTCGCCCCGGTCCGGTCCGCCGCCCCGGCCCGGCCCGTCGCCGTCCCGGCCGGCTCGTTGAGCTCCGCCGAGGCGCTCGCCGCCTGGCCCACCAGCGGCCTGTCGGTCGACGACCTGCTCGCGGTCGCCCAGGAGGTCAGCCGGGCCCAGCAGAGCGCTGCCCGCACCGCCGTCCCCGCCGTGGACCCCGCTGTGGACCCGGTGGACGAGCTGGCCGACCTCCTCGGTGCGGCCGGCCCCACCGACGTCGACGTGTACTCCCCCACCTCGCTGGCCCGCCCGGCCGCCGCGGCCGCACCCCGGGTGCCCGCCGCCGCCAGGGCCGCAGCCGTCCGCGCGGCCGCCCCGGCACCCGCCGTGCCCACCGCCGTGCCCACCGCCGAGTCCGTGGCCCGACCGGTCGAGCGCGCCGCCCGGCCCCTCACCCAGCGCCGGGCCGAGGAGCCGGTCGGCCCGCAGGCACCGGCCTGGGAGCGCACCAGCCGCAGCGCCCCGGCCCCGGCCGCCGTGCCTCCCGAGCCCTCCGTGCCCGACGAGGACGACGACGCGCCGGTGTCGCCGTTCACCGCCGCGCTGATGCGCATGGTCACCCAGGACGACGAGGTGCAGTCCGCCGTCGCCGGCGCGACCGAGCTGGCCGCCCGGGACGACGCCGACGAGCAGCAGCGGGTCGCCGTCGAGGAGCTGACCCGTGCCCTGGCCCAGGAGCGGGCCGCCCGCCGGGCCGCCGCCGCGTCCGCCGAGGTGCTGGCGGAGGACGGGCAGGACCTGACCGGAGACGACCGGTACGAGGCCGACCTCCATGACGACGTCGAGGACGACGTCGAGCACGACTCCCAGGACGACGTCGAGGACGCGGTGGAGGACGAGGTGGAGGACCCGGCCGTGACCGAGCGCCAGCTCCGCCAGGCCGCGGTGCTGGAGTCCGAGCGGAGGGCCGCGGCCCGGCTGCGCGCCCAGCAGGAGGCGCACGAGACCGCCGTCGCCCGGGCGGCCGAGGTCGCCGCCCGATCCGCGGCCACCGCCCGCCGGGCCGCCGCCCGCGAGGCCGAGGTCGCCGCGCTGGCCCGGGTCGAGCTGGCCCGCGCCGAGGCCGAGGCCTGGGAGCTGCAGGCCCAGCGCGAGAACGCCCGCGTCCGGGCCGCCCGTGTCGAGGCCGCCCGCGTCGAGACCGCCCGCGTCGAGGCCCTCCGGGTCGAGGCCGAGCGGGTGGCCGCGGAGCAGGAGGCCGCCGAGCTGCAGGAGGCGGCGCGGCTCGATGCCGTGCAGGCTGCCGAGCACGCTGCCGCCGCCGGTCGCGCCGAGGCCGCGCGCGCCGCCGCCGCGCACGAGACCGCCCGCTTCGAGGCCCCGTCCCTGCGCGCGGTCCCCCACCGGGACCCGCGCCGCGCCGGGCCGCCCCCGGTGGACCGGGCCGTCACCCAGCGGGCGCAGGCGCTGCGCGCAGCAGGGCGCCGGGCCGAGCAGCAGGCGACCGCCCAGCCGGTCGCGACGGACGGCACGGACGTCACCGCCGACCGGGCCGCCCGGCTGCGCTCCGTGCTGGCCGCACTCCCGGCGGCCCCCACCGCGGTCCCCGCACCCCCGGTCCCCGCATCCCGGGTCCAGGTAC
>NZ_CEEDOS010000065.1:0-13543 GCF_979256525.1 Klenkia sp. AC732
GCGCCGGGGAGGGGCTGGGGCTCGGCGGCGTCGTCACGGGAGGAGTGGTCGGCGGCGCGGGCGCCGGCTCCACCTCCGAGGACGGGGCCGGGGCCGGGGCCTGCGTCGAGGGTCGCGGGGCCTGGGTGGTCGGCTCCGGGGCCTGGGTGGTCTCCACCGGTGCCGGGACGCTGTCCCCGGTGTCGCCGTCGATGACCGGCTCGTCGGGCAGCGGCTCCTCCGGGGTGCCGGCGAGGACGGCGTCCATGTACTGCTGCCAGATGGCCCCCGGCAGGCCGGAGCCGAAGACGATCGCCCCACTGGCGTTCACGATCGGGTCGCTCGGGCTGTCGTTACCCATCCAGACCGCGGTCGAGATCGACGGGGTGAACCCGACCATCCAGGCGTCGGAGTTGTCCTCGCCCTGGCCCTGGGTGCCGGTCTTGCTGGCCACCGGCCGCCCGCCGTCCAGCGAACGGCGGGAGTACTCGGCGACGCCCTCCATGGAGAACGTGGTGTCGGCGGCGACGTCGGCCGGCATCGCCTGGGTGCCGGCGTCCACGGTGGACTCGGGCGCGACGAGCACGCCGCCCTCGGAGTCGGTGACCGAGCTGACGATGTGCGTGGCGTGGTGCACGCCGCCGTTGGCGATGGTCGCGAAACCGGCCGCCTGGTCGATCGGGCGCATCTCGTACTCGCCGATGCCGATCGCCGAGCCGGTGTCGCCGTCGGCGTTGGCCAGCGTCTTCAGCGGGCCGCCCTCGGCGTTGCCCAGCACCGTGCCGACCGGCCACGTCTCGGGCATGCCGGTGGCCGCCAGCGCCGTCGTCCGCACCGCGTCGGGGCCCACCTCGTAGGCCAGGCCGTAGAACGTGGTGTTCAGCGACCGGGTCATCGCCTGGACCAGGGTGCAGGACCCGCAGGAGGCACCGCCGGAGTTGCGGACCGGGGCCTCCCGGTCCGGGAAGGTCTGCGGGGAGCTGCCGTCCCGGCGGGAGTTGACGCCGATGCCCTGCTCCAGCGCGGCGGCCATCACGTAGGGCTTCATCGACGAGCCGGGCTGCCGCTGCACCTGGACGTAGTCCGTCGCCGTGGAGGTCACCGGGCTGAAGTAGGTCAGCACGGCACCGGTCCGCGGGTCCACCGAGACCACGGCCTCGCGCAGCCCCTCGGGCTCGCCCTCCATCACGTCGGCGACGGCGGCACCGGCGGCGTCCTGGTAGCCCTTGTTCACGGTGCTGACCACGCGCAGACCGCCGGCGAAGACGTCCTGGTCGTCCAGGCCGTACTTGCTCTGCAGCTCGGCGACGACCTGCCGGGCGACGAAGCCCTCGGGACCGTCGGGGTAGCTGAGGTTCGCCGTGGAGGCGGCCAGCACCTCGGGGTAGACCGATGCGCTGCGGTCGCCCGGGGTCAGCCAGTCCTGCTCGACCATGCCGTCGAGCACCAGGCCCCACCGGTCCTGGGCACCCTCGGGGTTGGCGGCCGGGTCGTAGGCGCTGGGGCTGCGGATCAGGACGGCGAGCACCGCGCCCTGCTGGGCGGTCAGCGCGGAGGCGTCGACGCCGAAGTAGGTCTGCGCCGCGGCCTGGATGCCGTAGGCCCCGCGACCGAAGTAGATGGTGTTCAGGTAGCCCTCGAGGATCTCGTCCTTGGAGTAGCTGTTGTCCAGCTTCACCGCGAGGAAGAGCTCCTGGAACTTGCGGCTGAACGTCTGGTCGGCCGTCAACAGGGTGTTCTTCACGTACTGCTGGGTGATCGTGGACCCGCCCTGGGTGGAGCCGCCGGTCAGGTTGTTCCAGGCCGCCCGGGCGATGCCGGTGACCGAGATGCCCGGGTCGTCGTAGAAGTTCCGGTTCTCCGCGGCGAGCACGGCTTCCCGGGCGGGCTCGGAGACCTGGTCCAGCGGCACGCTGATCCGGTTCTCCTCACCGAGCCGGGCCATCTCGGTGGTGCCGTCGGAGTAGTAGATGATCGACAGCTGCTTCTGGGCGACGTCGTCCAGGGAGGGCACGGTCGTGTTGGCGTAGACGACGCCGACGAAGACGCCGAGCAGCACGAACGAGGCCACCACCAGGCCGGCGAGGACCTTGTAGACCCGGCGCCGCTTCTGCTTGGCGGTCCGCTTGCGTCCCTTGCCCCGGGGGGCGGGCTTGCGGGCCGACACCTGGGCGCCGCCGGTGCTGCGCGCGGCCGTCGTGCGGCCGCGGTCGGCGCGGGCCGGGCGCCGGGGGTCGGGCCGGGAACCGCCGCCACCGGACCGGGCTTCCCGGGCGGGCGGTGGGCGGCGGCGCGAGCCGGCGGGCGGCCCGACGGGGGAGGTCTCGTCGTGGGGAGGCACGGCGGTGGCCCCTCTCTCGGGTCGGTGGGCGGACGCGGGTGGGCGTCACGCCAGGATGGCGGGTGGAGCTGTGCACGACCTGGGCGGTCGGGGCGGGCGGCTCGGTGTCGAGCTAGTCGGTGGCCGCCCGGCGCCGGGTCTTGCGCGGCGCACGGCCGGGCTCGGGCACTGCCCCCAGGACGTAGGACGAGGCCAGGTGGTTCCACCCGCAGCCCTGGCACACCTCGACGCTGTAGACGGCGAACTCGTCCTGCATCGCGTGCATCCGGGCCAGTTCGACCTGGGTCTTGGCCTGTCCGGCGACCGGGCCGAGGGCGTCGCCGTAGACGTAGTTCACCATCGTCAGCCGCTGGTTGCGGCAGACCGGGCAGGGCTCCTCGGTGAGCTCCCCGTGGTGCTTCGCGGCCCGGGTCAGGTAGGGACTGGCGTCGCAGACCTCGAGCAGACCCGTGCGGCCGGCGTGCACGTCGGCGAGCAGGGACCGGCGGCGGAGCGAGTAGTCCACCACCGCGCGTCCCAGCACCGAGCGTCGTCCGGCCACGGGCCGATGTTACGCACGCCGGGGCCCGCCGTCCCCTCTCCGACGGTCGTCTCCGGCGAGACCCGTGGGGCTCGGCGTGACCGGACCGTGACCGCTCACAACCGGTGCCCCGACCCCGGGACGTCGTCCCGAGTTGTGCTGCGCGACACCTCCCGATGTATCGTGCCGATACATCGATCCGAGCGGGACCAGCAGGGACGAGGTGGGGGAGCTGCTCGAGTTCGCCATCCTCGGCCTGCTCATGCGGGCCCCGATGCACGGCTACGAGCTGCGCAAACAGCTCGCCGGCGTGCTCGGCGGACTGCGGAGCATCTCCTACGGCTCGCTGTACCCGGCACTGAAGCGGATGCTCGCCGCCGGTCTCGTCGACACCGTCGACGCCGACCCCAAGGCGCTGCTCCCCGCCGACGCGCCACCGCTCACCGGACGCCGCGGCAAGGTCGTCTACGCCCTCACCGCCGAGGGCGAGCAGCGCTTCCACACCCTCGTCAGCCAGACGGGACCGGAGGCCTACGACGACGAGGGTCGGTTCGGCGTCCACCTGGCGTTCTTCGGCTCCACGGCAGCCGACGTCCGGCTCCGGATCCTCGAGGGCCGCCGGCGGACCGTCGAGCAGCAGCGCGACGGGCTGCGGGCCGCCCTGGCCCGCACCCGGGCCCGGGTCGACCGCTACACCCTCGAGCTGCAGCGCCACGGCCTGGACGGCGTGGACCGCGAGGTCCGCTGGCTGTCCGAGCTGATCGACCGCGAGAGGAACGACAGCAACCGTGCCGACCCGGCAGCGCCGCCGGGCCCGGACAGCAGCACCAGCACCACCTGAACCACGTCGTCATCGAGGCCGCGCACACACCGTGCAGGCACAAGGAGGTCCCATGGGACAGGTCAAGGTCGCCATCGTCGGCGTCGGCAACTGCGCCGCGTCGCTCGTGCAGGGCGTCGAGTACTACCGGGACGCGGACGAGACCCAGTCCGTCCCCGGTCTGATGCACGTCCGCTTCGGCGAGTACCACGTCTCCGACGTCACCTTCGTCGCCGCGTTCGACGTCGACGCCAAGAAGGTCGGCCGGGACCTCTCCGAGGCCATCGTGGCCAGCGAGAACAACACCATCAAGATCGCCGACGTGCCGCCGCTGGGCGTCACCGTGCAGCGCGGCACCACCCTGGACGGCCTGGGCAAGTACTACCGGGAGATCGTCGAGGAGGCCGACGACGAGCCCGTCGACATGGTCGCGGCCCTCCGCGAGTCCGGCGCCGACGTCCTGGTCTGCTACCTGCCCGTCGGCTCCCAGCAGGCCGCCGAGTTCTACGCCCAGGCCGCCATCGACGCGGGCGTGGCCTTCGTCAACGCGCTGCCCGTCTTCATCGCCGGCACCCCGGCGTGGGCGCAGAAGTTCACCGACGCCGGCGTGCCGATCGTCGGCGACGACATCAAGAGCCAGGTCGGGGCCACCATCACCCACCGCGTGCTCGCCAAGCTCTTCGAGGACCGCGGCGTGCAGCTGGACCGCACCATGCAGCTCAACGTCGGCGGCAACATGGACTTCAAGAACATGCTCGAGCGCGAGCGCCTGGAGTCCAAGAAGATCTCCAAGACCCAGTCGGTGACCAGCCAGGTCGACCGCGACATGGGCAAGGGCAACGTGCACATCGGCCCGTCGGACCACGTGCCGTGGCTCTCGGACCGCAAGTGGGCCTACGTCCGGCTCGAGGGCCGCGCGTTCGGCGACGTCCCCCTGAACCTGGAGTACAAGCTCGAGGTCTGGGACTCCCCGAACTCGGCCGGCATCATCATCGACGCCGTCCGCGCTGCCAAGATCGCCCTGGACCGCGGCATCGGCGGCCCGATCCTGTCGGCGTCGTCCTACTTCATGAAGAGCCCCCCGGAGCAGTACAGCGACTCCGAGGCGCGCGACGCCGTCGAGGCCTTCATCCGTGGGGACGTCGAGCGCTGACGCAGCACCCGCACGACTGACCGCAGGGGCCCGGACACCACGTCCGGGCCCCTGCGGCGTCCTTAGGGTGGGGGCATGTCCGCTCGACCCCGCACCCTGGCAGCGCTCGTCCTCGGCCTGGTGCTGACCCTGCTCGTGGGGTGCGGCTCCGACGGGTCGTCGGCCACCGACCGCGACCCCGGTGATCCGATCAGCGAGGAGGAGGCGGACACCCTCGCCGGCCTGCTGCACCGCGACTTCACCGAGGGCGGCGCCGACTTCACGGTCACCGCGCCCTACGCGGAGGACACCGTGCTCACCCTGACCGGGGAGGTCGACTTCCGCAGCGGCACGTCCCGCTCCCAGGCCGTCACCACCTTCGGCGACGGCCGCCCCGACGACAGCCGCACGCTCTTCGCCACCACGCAGGACCTCTGGATCGGCGACGTCCCCGGCCTGACCGACGCCCTGGCCGCCGCCGGGCGCCCGGACACCGGCTACCTGCGCCGCCCGCTGTCCTCCACCCGGGCCGACGGGACGGCGTCGCTGGTCGACGTGCTGGTGCAGCTGGTGCCACGCCTCTCGGCCCGCGCCGACGACGACCCGCGGGCCTTCCTGGAGCGCGACTACACCTGGCAGGGGCAGACCTCGGTCAACGGGCAGCTGGCCGTCGTCTACGGCTTCGGGGCCGGGACGACGGTGACGGTGTCCGCGGAGGACCGGCTGCTGCTGCAGTACCGGACCCGGCTGCCCGACCAGACCTTCGACGTCACCATCACCCTGGCCGACCACGGGCCGCGGGAGATCACGCTGCCCGGGGACACCGAGACGGCCCTCGCCGCCGACTACCCGACGGTGGCGGCCGAGCTGGGCTTCTGAGCTGGGGCCCGGAGCCGGCGGGGCACCGCGGGCCGGGCATGGGAGCGGGGAGGACGGTCTCTTCCCCAGACCGTCCTCCCCGCAGGTCCTTGTCTACCAGCCGAGGGGGGCCGCGTCACCGCGACACGCTGTGACGGAGCGGTTCCCCGCGCTCAGTTCTGGGTGGGGTCCGGGGTGGCCGTGCTCAGCACCCCGCGGGCGCCGCGCTGGCGGCCCAGCACGCGGTGCCACAACCGGTCCCCGGCGACGGTGGCGACGACGTCGTCCGGGTGGCTCTCCACGCACGCCCAGGCCCCCTCGCCGAGCTCGCCGGCCAGCTGACCGGGGGACCAGCCGGCGTACCCGGCGAAGACCCGCAGCCCGGTGACGACGGAGCCCAGGCCGTCGGGGTCGGCGTCCAGGTCGACCAGGTGCACGCCGCCGTCGACGACCCGCAGGCCCTCGGAGGGACCGTCGGCGACCGCCAGGCACAGCGCGGTCTCGCTCTCGCACGGGCCGCCCACGTGGAAGACCCCCGGCTGCACGGCCAGGTCCGACCAGCCCGGGAGCACGTCGTTGATCCGGACCTCGCTGGGCCGGTTCAGCACGACCCCGACGGTGCCGGTGTCGGAGTGGTCCAGCACGTAGACGACGGTCCCGGCGAACGAGGGGTCCACCAGACCGGGCATGGCCACCAGCAGCGCACCGGGGCGGACGTCGTCCAGGCAGCCGATCGACACCGGGGGGACGTCGGCACGGGGGATCCGACCCGCGGCCGAGGCTGCGGGTCGACGGTCCGGGTCAGGCGACGAGGGCACCGCGTTCATCACCTCCCAGTGTGCAACAGGTTCGGCGTCGTGGGGGCCAGCCGTGCGTGCGTCCGCTGCCGCGTGCCGCGGTCGTAGGGTGCGCAGCATGGCGGGGCGGGGGACGACGGCACGCCGACTGCTGGCCCGCGCCGACTTCCGCCGGCTGCTGCTGACCCGGCTGTCCTCCCAGTTCGGGGACGGCGTCTTCCAGGCCGCCCTGGCCGGCACGGTGCTGTTCAACCCGCAGCGGGCCGCCGACCCGATCGACGTCGCACTGGGCTTCGCGGTGCTGCTGCTGCCGTATTCGCTGGTCGGCCCGTTCGCCGGGGTGCTGCTGGACCGGTGGAGTCGACGCCAGGTGCTGCTGGTCGCCAACTGCGTGCGGGCGGTGCTGGTCGCCGTCGTCGCCACGCTGGTGTGGGCCGGGGTGGGCGGCGCGCCGTTCTACCTGGCGGGGCTCAGCGTGTTCTCGGTGAACCGGTTCGTGCTGTCCGCGCTGTCGGCCGGCCTGCCACACACCTGCGACCGCGCCGGACTGGTGTCGGCCAACGCGCTCACCACCACCTCGGGCGCGGTGTCCACGGTCGTGGGCGGCGGGGTCGCCGTCGGTGCGCTGGGCCTGCTCGGCTCCGGGGACGGCGGCTACGCGCTGCTCGCGCTGCTGTCGGCCGGGCCCTACCTGGTCGCCTCCACCATCGTCTCGGGCTTCCCGCGGCCCTACCTGGGCCCCGACCACGCGGCCCGCGAGGCCCGGGTGAGCGCCCGTCAGGTGCTGGCCGGGATGGCCGCCGGTGCCCGCCACGTGCTGGCCCACCCGCCGGCCACCGCGGCCCTGGGCGTGATGGCGGTGCACCGGGTCTTCTACGGCGTCCTGACGCTGATGACGCTGCTGCTCTACCGCAATACGTTCACCGCCTGGGGCCCGTTGTTCCCCGCCGGGCTGGCCGGGCTGGCCCAGGTCGTGGCCGCCGGCGCCGTCGGCACCCTGCTGGCCGCCGCCGTCACCCCGTGGGCGGTGCGCCGCTGGGGCAAGCAGCGCTGGACCACCGCCGCCCTCGTGCTGGGCGGGGTGGGCCAGCTGGCCCTGGGCCTGCCGTTCGTGCCGCCCTCGATCGTGGCCGCCGGCTTCGCGCTCGGCTTCGTCGCCCAGTCGGTGAAGATCTGCGTGGACACCACCCTGCAGGAGGTCGTGGACGACGACTTCCGCGGCCGGGTCTTCTCCGTCTACGACACGGTCTTCAACGTGACCTTCGTGGCCGCCCTGCTGCTGGCCGCGCTGCTGCTGCCCGAGTCCGGGGTCAGCTACACCGTCCTGGTCGTCGTCGGCGTCGGCTACCTGCTCCTCGCCGCCACGTACCGCTGGTGGAGTATGAGGACGCAGGTTCCCTCCACTGCCACACTCCGCTCAGCCCCGTAGCAGCGGCGCCAGTGCAGCTGCGACGCGCTGCGGGGAGCTGCGGAGCACCTGCACCGGCCACCGCAGCACCGTGAGTCCCGTGCCGACGACCGCGTTCTGACGCCGCAGGTCAGCCGTCCAGTCGCCGGCGCCGAGGTGGAAGGCCCGACCGTCGGCCTCGCCCACCACACCGTGCCGTCGCCACAGCGCGTCCACCTCGTAGGCACCTGCCTCCGTGGCGACGACGGCGCTCCACTCCGGCTCGGGCAGGCCGCCCAGCAGCACGACCCGGCGCAGGTCGGCCTCCCCGACGGACCGCATCCCCCGCGCCGCATCCCGCAGAGCCTGCTGCAGCCACGGCGTGCGCCGCCGTCCGAGCAGGACGGCCTCGGTGCACAGGTCGGCGACGCTGCACAGGCCACGCTGGAGGACGTCGGCGACCACGTGCTCGACGTCCGCACGCCGGCGCACGGTGACAGCGACGTCCACGGCGGCACGCGCCGGAGGGCACACCCGCAGACCGCCCAGGAGGACCAGGGGCTCAGTGGCGCGACGACTCTGGTGCACCACCGCGAAACCGGAGGAGGCCAGGTGATGACCGTGCGGGACGGTGATCTCGACCAGTCCACCCTCGGGCGGCTGGGCGTAGTCCCCGCGCACCCCGGCGGCTCGGGGGACGGCGTCGAGCTCCGTGGCGCGGGCGCCGTGCGCCGCGAGCGCGCTGCGGTGCGACAACGCGGCGTGCTCACCCCCGTACTCGAGTGCCGCCTGCCAGCGTTCGAGCCTCGTGAGCGCACCCGTGTGACCGACCAGCACGCCAGGGAGCGGCTGTTGCCACCGGGAGCCGCGGACTGCGGTGCGGATGCGGTAGTCGCTCACCCCGGCAGCGCGGAGCCGCCTTCGGTGGGCGACGGGCCGGCCGAGGTGGTCCACGACGGGGAGCTGCATCTGCGCAGCCTCGCCCCTCCGAGTGCCGAGCACCCCCGTCGTCCACAGGCGGAGGGTGAGCGCGCACAGAACCTCGCTCCTGGCACTCCACTCAGCGGGAGCGCCACCAGGTGAGCAGCTCGGCCTCGGCGACCTCGGGGTCCAGCGGGCCGCGCTCCAGGCGCAGCTCCTTGAGGAACCGCCAGGCCAGGCCGACGTCGGGGCCGGGGGAGATGTCCAGCAACTCCATGATCCGGTTGCCGTCGAGGTCGGGGCGGACCCGGGCGAGGTCCTCGGCCTCGGACAGCTCGGCGATCCGCTGCTCCAGGGAGTCGTAGGTCGCCGAGAGCATCGCCGCGCGCCGCTTGTTGCGGGTCGTGGAGTCCGAGCGGACCAGCTTGTGCAGCCGGGACAGCAGGTCACCGGCGTCGGTGACGTACCGGCGGACGGCGGAGTCGGTCCACTCCCCGGAGCCGTACCCGTGGAAGCGCAGGTGCAGGAACGTCAGCCGGGAGACGGCCTCGATGACGTCCTTGGGGTACTTCAGCGCCTGCAGCCGCTTGCGCACCAGCTTGGCCCCGACGACCTCGTGGTGGTGGAAGGACACCCGGCCGCGCTCCTCGTGCCGGCGGGTGGCCGGCTTGCCGATGTCGTGCAGCAGCGCCGCCAGCCGCAGCACCAGGTCCGGGGACGGCGCGTCCGGGTCGGCCAGCTCCAGGTCGATCGCCTGGTCCAGCACGGTCAGCGAGTGGGTGTAGACGTCCTTGTGCTGGTGGTGCTCGTCGATCTCCATCCGCAGCGCGGACAGCTCCGGGAGCACCACGTCGGACAGCCCGGTGGAGACGAAGAGCTCCAGGGCCTCCCGGGGCGCGGGGTTCAGCAGCGTCCGGGAGAACTCGTGCTGCACGCGCTCGGGGGTGATCCGGGCCAGCTCGGGGGCCAGCGTGGTCATCGCCTCGAGGACGTCGGGGGAGGGCACCAGGTGCAGCTGGGCGACGAAGCGGACGGCGCGCAGCATCCGCAGCGGGTCGTCGGCGAAGGAGTCGGTCGCCGTGCCGGGGGTGCGCAGCCGGCGGGCCAGCAGGTCGCCCAGGCCGCCGAAGGGGTCGGTGACGGTGCGGTCGGGGCCCAGCGAGACGGCCATCGCGTTGACGGTGAAGTCCCGGCGGGCCAGGTCGTCGACCAGCGAGCTGCCCCAGGCGACCTCGGGGTTGCGGGACTCCCGGTCGTACCGGTCGGCCCGGTAGGTGGTGATCTCCAGCCGCTCGCCGCGGACCTCGGCGCCGACCGTGCCGAAGGCGATCCCGGTGTTCCACGTGGAACTGGCCAGGCCCTCCAGCACCGCGAGCGTCTGCTCGGGTGTGGCCGACGTCGTCAGGTCCAGGTCACCCACGTGCGGGGTGCCGGACTCGGCGGACAGCAGTGCGTCGCGCACCGACCCGCCCACCAGGTGCACCTCGTGGCCGGCCGCGGTGAACCGCTCACCGACCAGGCCCAGGACCGGCGTCAGGTCGACCAGTTCGCGGACGGTCGCCTGCACGGCCTCGGGGACGGGAGGAGGCGTGGCGGGGAGACGACGCGGGGGCTCGGCGGACACGACCAGCCAGGCTACTGCCGTCTCCCGCGCTACCCTCCTGGCATGGCTGGGACGGGCGGGCGACGACGCCCGGGCCGTCGGTTGCGCCGGGTCGACGAGACCTCCGCCGGTGGCCTGGTGGTCGCCGACGACGACGGCACCGGCCCGCGCGCCGCGCTGATCGGCCGCACCGACCGCCGGGGACGCCTGCTCTGGTCGCTGCCCAAGGGCCACATCGAGGCCGGTGAGACCCCCGAGGACACCGCCGTGCGCGAGGTGGCCGAGGAGACCGGCATCACCGGTGAGGTCATCGCCCCGCTGGGGATCATCGACTTCTGGTTCGTCGCCGACGGGCGCCGGGTGCACAAGACGGTGCACCACTTCCTGCTGCGTGCGGTGGGGGGCGTCCTGTCCGACGAGGACGTCGAGGTGACCGAGGTCGCCTGGGTCCCGCTGACCGAGCTGTCCGGCCGGCTGGCGTACGCCGACGAGCGGGCGCTGGTCGAGCGCGCGCCCGGGCTGCTGGCCGACACCGCGTGAGGCGTCGGGCCGCCGGTGGCGCCGGCCGCCCCGCCGTCGCCACCCGGGTGTGGGTGCTGTTGGCCACCGCCCTGGTGTCGCTGCTCGCCGTCCCCGCGCTGGCGACCCCGGCGTCGGCGGCGCCGGACCCCGGCAGCTCGGCCGCACCGACCAGCGCCGGTGACCGGCCGGTGCGGGTCGTCGTCGACACGTTCGAACCGCGCACCCTCGTGCTGGGCGGGACGGTCGCGGTCAGCGGCACGCTGGTCAACGACAGCGACGACACCATCACCGACCTCTCCGTGCGCCTGCAGCGCGGTGACCGGCTGACCACCCGGGCCGAGCTGGCCGCCGACGTGGCGGCACCCTCCACCGGCAGCGCCGTCCAGGCGCCCTTCCTGCCGGTGGACGGCGTGCTGGACCCCGGCGACGACCTGCGCTTCACCTACACCGCCACCACCGACGAGCTCGGGCTCACCGCCGACGGCGTCTACCCGGTGCTGCTCAACGTCAACGGCAGCCGGGACGGCCTGGTCGAGCGGATCGGCGAGCTGTCCACGCACCTGCTGGTCCAGCCCGCCGTCCCCACCAGCCGGACGACGGTCGCCTGGCTGTGGCCGCTCACCGACCGTCCGCACCGCGACGCCTCCGGTGCCTTCACCGACGACGAGCTGGCCGACGACGTCTCCGCCGGCGGTCGGCTCGACCGCGCGCTGGACGTGCTGGAGGAGCTGCCCGACGGCGGGGTCGCCGTCCCGGTGACGCTGGTGGTCGACCCGGCTCTGGTCGAGGAGCTGCGGGCGATGGCCGGCGGCTACACCGTCGACGGGGTCGCGGGCTCGGGCACCGCGGCCGCCACCGACTGGCTGGACCGGTTGCGCGCCCTGGCCGCCGTCCACCCGGTGGCCGCGCTGCCCTACGCCGACGTGGACGCCGACGCCCTGCAGGCCGCCGGGCTCGCCGACGTCCTGACCCGGAGCCTGCCGGGGACGGCCGAGGGCACCGCCGCGCAGCCCACCGACGCCGACGGCGACCCGGCCGTGACCCCCGCCCCCGGGGCACCCCCCCGCACCGAGCCCGCCGGCGACACCGGCGCCGGGGCCCGGATCCTGGCCGACACCCTCGACGTCGAGCCGGCGACCGACCTGGCCTGGCCCACCGGCGGGACGGTCCGCGCCGACACCCTCGCCACCCTGCGGGCCGGTGGCGCCGACCGGGTCGTGCTGGCCGCGGGCGCCTACAGCGACCCCGGGGCCGCACTGGGCAGCACCGGCGGGACCGCCGCCGCCCGCGTGCCCCTGGAGACGGCGGACGGGGAGACCACCACGCTGGTCGCCGACGGCACGCTGTCCGCGGTGGTGGCCTCGGCCGCGACCGCGGCCGCCGGTCCGCGGGTCGTCGAGCAGCGCTACCTGGCCGAGCTGGGTGTGCTGACCAGCCAGCTGGCCGCCGTGGACCCGGCCGTGGCGCAGACCGTGCTCGTGGTGCCCCCGCGCGAGGTCGACGCCGACCCGTCCTGGGCGACGCCGATGATCGCCGACACCGTCACCCAGCCCTGGCTGGCCGCGGCCTCGGTCGAGGACCTCGCCGAGGGGCCCGAGGCCGATGCCGGAGAGCTGGTGGAACCGACCGGTGACCGGCAGCTGGCCCTGGCGGGGATGGCCGAGATCGCCGGCAGCGTGGCCGTCCGGGACGACGTCGCGACCGCCGTCGTGTCCGACCCGGCGACCGTGCTGGCCGGGTACGACGCCGCGATCGCCCGGGCGAGCTCCTCGGGCTGGCTGGGCGACCCCGAGGGCTTCGCCACCGCCGCCACGGACCTGGATCGGACGGTGGCGGCCCTGCGCGGCCAGGTGACCCTGCTGGCTCCCGCCGACGGCGCCTACAGCCTGGCCTCCAGCGACGCCCCCCTCGTGCTGACCGTCCGCAACGACCTGCCCTTCGCGGTCTCCGCGCAGCTCGCGCTGAGCTCTCGCGGCGGCCTGGGGTTCTCGTCGGACCCGGTGCCCGCGACGGTCCTCGAACCCGGCAGCCGGACGACGATCACCGTCCCGACGCAGGTCCGGCAGTCCGGCTCGTTCACCGTCGCGGCGATGCTGTCGACGCCGTCGGGCGGACCGCTCGGCGAGCCGGTCCAGCTGCGGGTGACCAGCACCGCCTACGGCCCCATCACCCTGGCCATCACGATCGGCGCCGCGGCCCTGCTGGGCCTGCTGTTCCTGCGCCGGCTCGTGCTCTTCGTGCTGCGCCGTCGCCGCGGCGAGCCCGCCGCTGCCGACGAGGACGTGCTGGTGCCGGTCGACGCGGAGATGCCGGACGGCGACCCCGCCCCCCGACCGCGTGACGCCGGTCCGCCGACCCGGAGCAGGGTGTGAGCGGCGGGCACCACCGCACCGGCGCGCCCGCCGAGGGGTCGGCGCCGACGGTGCAGGAGATCGTCGAGCGCTCCCGGGCCGAGGGCCTCACGGGGGAGCACGCCGCCGCCCCGTCCGACCGTGCGCAGTCGGCCGGGGAGGACACGACCGGCGCCGCCCCCGAGGGGGACCGCGCCGACCCGACCGGGGACGCCGCACCCGCGGCCGCAGCACCCCCGGCCGCAGCACCCCCGGCCGCCGGACCCCCGGCTGCCACACCCCGACGACCGGCGTCCCGCACCGACCTGCCCC
>NZ_CEEDOS010000066.1:0-13017 GCF_979256525.1 Klenkia sp. AC732
CGACCGGTCCCCGCCCCCGGCCACCGCGCCCGGTGAGGCGGCCCTGTCGCGCCGTCTGGTCGACCTGATGGACCCCGCGGTCGTGCTGCTCGACGCCGCCGACGAGGTGCTGCTGGCCAACCCCTCCGCCCGCGCGCTGGGCATCGTGCGCGGCACCCGGCTGATGGTGCCCGGGTTGATCACGGTGGCCCAGGAGGTGCGGGCCGCCGGTGGACGGCGCTCCGACGTCCAGCTCCCCGGCGACCTGGTCGGCGCCGGGCCGCGGATGGTGGGCGTGCACGGGGTGCGGCTGGACAGCGGTCCGGCTCTCGAGCCCGGCCCCGTCGCGCTGGTGCTGCAGGACGTGACCGAGGCCCGCCGGGTCGAGGCCGTCCGCCGGGACTTCGTGGCCAACGTCGGGCACGAGCTGAAGACCCCGGTGGGCGCGCTGGCGCTGCTGGCCGAGGCCACCCAGGGTGCCGCCGACGACCCGGAGACCGTGCAGCGCTTCGCCGCCCGGATGACCCACGAGGCCGACCGGCTGGCCCGGCTGGTCCGGGAGCTCATCGACCTCTCCCGGCTGCAGGGTGCCGAGCCGCTGCCCGACCTGGCCCCCGTCGAGGTGACCACCGTCGTGGCGGAAGCCGTCGACCGCACCCGGCTGGCCGCCGCCGCCAAGGGCATCGAGCTGGCCGTGGGGGAGCAGCCCGGGCTCGTCGTGCGGGGTGTGGAGTCCCAGCTGGCCACCGCCGTCACCAACATGCTCGCCAACGCCGTGGCCTACAGCCCGGAGAAGGCCAAGATCGCCGTCGGCACCCGGGCCCGCTCCGGGTTCGCCGAGATCGCGGTGACCGACTCGGGCATCGGCATCCCCCGGGCCGACCGGGCTCGGGTGTTCGAGCGCTTCTACCGGGTCGACCAGTCCCGGGCCAGCGCCACCGGTGGCACCGGCCTGGGCCTGGCGATCGTCAAGCACGTGGCCACCAACCACGGTGGCTCGGTCACCGTCTGGAGCGAGGAGGGCCTGGGGTCGACGTTCACCCTGCGCGTCCCGCTCGCCCCGGCCGACGCCCCGCCGCCGGCCACCACCGACCCGGCGGGCCGGTCCGTCGACCGGGTCGCCGCCCTGCGCGCTGCCGTCACCGCGACCCCCGCCGGTGCCGGAGAACCCCAGAGAGGACGGTCATGACCCGAGTGCTCGTGGTGGAGGACGAGGAGTCCTTCTCCGACGCGCTGTCCTACATGCTGCGTCGTGAGGGCTACGAGGCCGTGGTCGCCGGCAACGGCATCGACGCGCTCGCCGAGTTCGACCGCAGCGGCGCCGACATCGTGCTGCTGGACCTGATGCTGCCGGGCCTGTCGGGCACCGAGGTGTGTCGGACGCTGCGCGCCAAGAGCGCCGTCCCGATCATCATGCTGACGGCCAAGGACACCGAGATCGACAAGGTCGTGGGCCTGGAGCTCGGTGCGGACGACTACGTCACGAAGCCCTACTCCGCCCGGGAGCTGCTGGCCCGGATCCGGGCGGTGCTGCGCCGCGGCACCGACACCGACCTGCCCGCCGACGCCACGCTGACCGCCGGTCCGGTCCGGATGGACGTCGAGCGGCACACCGTGGCCGTCGACGGCGAGACGGTGTCGCTGCCGCTCAAGGAGTTCGACCTGCTCGAGCTGCTGCTGCGCAACGCCGGCCGGGTGCTCACCCGCGGGCAGCTCATCGACCGGGTCTGGGGATCGGACTACGTCGGGGACACCAAGACCCTCGACGTCCACGTCAAGCGGCTGCGGGCCAAGCTCGAGCCCGACCCGGCGACGCCGAAGTGGCTGGTCACCGTGCGGGGCCTGGGCTACAAGTTCGAGGCCTGAGAGCACCAGTCCGAACGCGAACGGCCCCGGTGCGCAGCACCGGGGCCGTCCACGTCGACCGTCGCGTCACTTGCCGCGGCCGGTCTCCTCCTGCAGCTCGTCGATCTTGATCGAGGCGTCGGCCTTGCTGATGTCCTCGGGGACCTCTTCGCCGGCCTGCTGCGCCAGCGTGCTCAGGTAGCTCTTCTGGGCACCGGTGGCGGGCTCGTCGCCGGTCACCCAGTCGGAGGGGTCCTTCTCTGCCGTGGGGTCACCGGGCTGGCCGGTGTTGACCTTCGAGTCTGCTTCGCTCATGTGTTCGAAGCTACGCCGGGACCGGGGAGTCCGCGCGGCGAACGGCCGGTGCTGTCGCCGGCGCCACGCGGTCGGCGCACCGCAGTCGCGCACGGGCCTCCTCGATGCGCCGTCCGGTGAGGAAGACGTGGTCCGCACCGCAGGGGCAGAGGACGGCCACGACGACCACGCCGGGGCGGTTGCGCGGGTCCGCGACGGGCCGCAGCCTGCGGTCCGCGACGAGCTCGGTCGCGTGGGTCACGGGGCAGGTGATCAGCAGCATGCGGTCAGCCTGGCGGGGTCGAGCAGCCCGGACGAGTGGCAGGAACGACCATGAACGCCGATTTCCTGCCATGCTGCCCGCATGACCGCACAGCGTCCCCTCGTGGTGAGCGTCCTGGCCTGCGACGGCGCCCTGGGGGCCTTCGGCCTCGGTGTCGCCAGCGAGGTCTTCGGCTACGACCACACCCGCTTCGGGATGCCGCGCTTCGACCTCGCCCTGGTCACCGAGAACCCCGGCCCGGTGCGCACCGACACCGGCCTGGTGCTCGTCGTGGAGCACGGCCTCGAGCGGCTGGCGGTCTCCGACGTCGTGCTGGTCACCTCCTGGGAGGACCTGGCCCGGCCCTGTCCGCCGGCCGTGCTGGACGCACTGCGCGCCGTGCACGCCCGCGGCGGGCAGCTGATCAGCCACTGCAGCGGGGCGTTCGTGCTGGCCGCCGCCGGACTGCTCGACGGCCGCCGGGCGACCACCCACTGGCGGATGGCCGGGGACATGGCGGCGCTGTTCCCCGCCGTCGTCGTCGACCCGCGGGTGCTCTACGTCGACGAGGGCTCGATCATCACCGGGGCGGGCACGGCCTCGGGCGTCGACGCCCTGCTGCACTGGGTGCGCCGCGAGTACGGCCCGGCCGCGGCCAACGGGCTGGCCCGGGAGATGGTCGTGCCCCCGCACCGCGACGGCGGCCAGGCCCAGTACGTCGACGCCCCCGTCGCCCGCTGCGAGGACGACCTGCTGGGCGTGGTGCTGGGTTGGGCGCAGCAGAACCTGGCCGAGGACATCAGCGTCGACCACCTCGCCCGCCGGGCGCTGATGAGCCCGCGCAGCTTCGCCCGCCGCTTCAAGGCCACCACCGGGACGACGCCGCACGCCTGGCTGCTGGCCCAGCGGCTGGCCGCGGCCGAGACGCTGCTGGCCGACTCCGACGCGCCCGTCGAGGAGGTGGCCCGGCTGGTGGGCTTCGGCACCGGGGCTGGCCTGCGCGAGCAGTTCGCCCGTCGCCGGGGGATCAGCCCGCGCGCCTACCGCCAGGCCTTCCGCACCGGGCTGGGCTCAGGTGACGGGTCGGCGGCGGTGCAGCTGGACGTCCACCGGCCGGGGGCTGGCCGGGTGCGGCGCGACGAGGCCGGCGTCCAGGCGGGCCTCGGTCAGCCGGCGTAGCTCGGCGTAGGCGGCGCGCCCCAGCAGCTCGGTGAGCTCGGCGGCGTAGGTGAGCACCAGCGGCTCGGCGGCCACGTGCGCGGTGGGGGAGCCGGTGCACCACCAGTGCAGGTCGTGGCCGCCCGGGCCCCAGCCGCGGCGGTCGAACTCCCCGATGCTGCTCACCAGCACCCGGGTCTCGTCCGGGCGGTCCACCCACTCCTGCTCGCGGCGCACCGGCAGCTGCCAGCACACGTCGGGCTTGGTCTCCAGTGGGTGCCGGTCGGTGCGCAGGGCCAGCCCGTGCAGCGCGCAGCCGCCCCCGCCGGGGTGGTCGGCGCGGTTGAGGAAGACGCAGGCGCCGTCGACGACCCGGGTGCGCAGCGCGGTCCCGCCGTCCTCGTCGGACTCGTCGAGGACGTCGGGCTCGGTCCAGTCCGCAGCCCACTGCGGACGACGCTGCCAGTCGGCGTCGGTGAGCTCGGCGACGGCGGCCCCGACCCGCTCCAGGTCCTCGGTGTCGGTGAAGAAGGCGCCGTGGTTGCAGCAGCCGTCCTCGGCCCGGCCCTCGACCACCCCGGCGCACCCCCGGCCGTAGACGCACGTCCAGGCCGAGGTCAGCCAGGTCAGGTCGGCCCGGACCCGGTGGTCGGGGTCGGCCGGGTCGGTGAACTCGACCCACTCGCGGGAGAAGTCCAGGTCCACCTCGTCGGGGGGACCGTCCTCCAGCATCTGCGCCACCGGCCCAGTCCACCACGGCCCCACCGGCACCCGGCAGACTGTCGTCCCATGCGGCTGGGAGTGCTCGACGTCGGTTCGAACACCGTCCACCTGCTGGTGGTCGACGCGCACCGTGGTGCGCACCCCACCCCGGCCCACGACGACAAGTCGGTGCTGCGGCTGGCCGAGCACGTCGGCGCGGACGGCGTGCTGTCCAAGGCGGGGGAGAAGGGGCTGCTCACCGCGGTCCGCCGGGCCCGCAAGGTCGCTGCCGAGCAGGGCTGCGAGGAGCTGCTGGCCTTCGTCACCTCCGCCATCCGGGAGGCCTCCAACGGCCCCGAGGTGCTGGACCGGGTCCGCGAGGCCACCGGGGTGGACCTGCAGGTGCTCTCCGGGGAGGACGAGGCCCGACTGACCTTCCTCGCCGTCCGCCGGTGGTTCGGCTGGAGCGCCGGGCGGCTGCTGGTGCTCGACATCGGTGGCGGTTCCCTGGAGCTGGCCACCGGCATCGACGAGGACCCCGACGTCGCCCTGTCGCTGCCGCTGGGCGCCGGCCGGATGACCCGGCGGTTCCTGCCCGAGGCGCACGAGGGGGGCCGCCCGAGCCTGGAGGCGCTCGGCGAGCTGGACGCCCACGCCGCCCGGCTGCTGGCGCCCGCCGCCCGCCGGCTGGCCGCGGCCGGGCCGCCGGACCTGGTCGCGGCGACCTCCAAGACCTTCCGCACCCTGGCCCGCCTCACCGGTGCGGCGCCCTACTCCGCGGGGCTGCGGGTGCCGCGCACGCTGAGCACGGCCGGACTGGGCCAGCTCGTCGGCTTCGTCTCCCGGATCGACTCCGGTGCGCTGGCCGAACTGCAGGGCGTCTCGGTGGACCGGGCCCACCAGGTCCCGGCCGGCGCCGTCGTGGCGCGCGCCGCCCTGCGCGCGGTCGACGTGCCGCACGTGGCAATCTGCCCCTGGGCGCTGCGCGAGGGCATCATCCTGCGCCGGCTGGACGGACTGGAGGGCGCATGACCGACCCCGCAGACCACTCGGTCCGCTCGCTGGCCGAGATCCTCCGGGAGCACGGCCTGGAGTCCGAGGCCGGGACCCGGCCGGGCACGACCGGACCCGTGCGCGCCTCGCAGCGCCGTCGTGGCGTCGACGACCCGCCCTCCTCCCGGCCCGAGGCCACCGGCCGGGACCGCCGCACCAGCGGCGGACGCCGGGCCGATGACGCCACCCCACCCGCCGCGGAGCCGGCGGCACCCCGGGTGGGACGACGCAAGACCGACGTCGACCTGCCCGAGCCCGTGGCGCCCGGCCAGGGTGAGCTCTTCCCCACCGGGGGCCCCACCACGGCCGCCATCCCGGGTCTGCGCCCCGCCCGCACCCCGGGGGTGCCCGGCTCCACGGTGGGCTCCCGGTCGGGCGCACCGGACCTGGCCTCCACCGGGCCGATCCCCAAGATCGTCCTGCCGGCCGAGGAGGAGCCCGCCGAGCCGCTCACCCCGGCCCAGAGCGCGGTCGCCTGGGCCCGCTTCGTCGGCGAGCTCGTGCTGGCCCTGGCGGTCGGTGTCGGCGTCTACTACCTGTTCACCGTGCTCTGGGAGGTCCTGCCCTACCTCGCGGTGGTGCTGGCCCCGCTGGTGCTCACCGGACTGGTCGGCGGGGTCGCGTTCTGGCGTCGGCGGCACGGGCAGCCCCAGCTGGAGACCCGGATCCTGCTGGTCCTGCTGTTCGCCGGGACGCTGCTGGTCGTCGTCCCGGCGGCCGGGTTGCTCTCGGGCACCTGAGCCGCACTAGCGTCCTGGGGGTGAGCAGCGCAGACGCCCCCGCCCGGTCCGGACTCGCCCTCGTGGGCGGCGGCAAGATCGGGGAGGCCCTGGTCTCCGGGCTGGTCCGCCGTCCCGGGGCGGCCTCCTCGATCGCCGTGGTCGAGCGGAGCCCCGAGCGGGCCGCCCAGCTGGAGCAGCGGTACGGCGTCCGGGCGCTGGACCTGGCCCGGGCCGCCGCCACCAGCCGGGTGCTGCTGCTGGCGGTCAAGCCGCAGGACGTCGACGCCCTGCTGGGCCTGCTGGCCCCGCACGTCGACGGCGACCACCTGGTGGTCTCGGTGGCTGCCGGCGTCCCCACGGCGCGGATCGAGGCGCTGCTGCCCGCCGGCACGCCGGTCGTGCGGGTCATGCCCAACACCCCGGCGCTGGTCGACGAGGGCATGAGCGTGCTGTCGGCCGGGGCGCACGCCACCGAGGCGCACCTGGACGAGGCGGAGGCGCTGCTGTCGGCCGTGGGTCAGGTGCGGCGGGTCCCGGAGTCCCAGCAGGACGCGGTCACCGCGCTGTCGGGCAGCGGGCCCGCCTACTTCTTCTTCCTGGTCGAGGCGATGATCGACGCCGGCATCCTGCTGGGCCTGCCGCGCACGCTGGCCGCGGACCTGATCGTGCAGACGGCGCTGGGTGCCGCGACCATGCTGCGCGACTCCGGGGAGCACCCGGTGCAGCTGCGCGAGGCCGTCACCAGCCCCGGCGGGACGACGATCGCGGCGATCCGGGAGCTGGAGCGCCACGGTGTGCGGGCGGCGCTGATCGCGGCAATCGAGGCCGCCCACGACCGCTCGGTCGAGCTCGGCCGCTGAGCCCTGCCGCGTCGGCGGCGAGCGGCGGACGACGGGCGCTGCCGGGCCGCGGGGTGTGGGCGAGATGTGGGCAACCGGCCGTTGCGGACTGATCCGTCCTCACGCGTGGTGTCCGTGTTGCACCTGTGAGTCGACTTGTCCACACTTCCTGGGGACGGAGCGTGATCACAGGCCGACGGTCTGGGGACGACGCGCCGTCGAACGAGGGAGCGGGGTCGTCGTGTCGACATGTGCCCAGTACGGACCGGTCCGCATGTTCGATTCACCCATCGCTTCTGTCCCACCAGCCCCCTAACGTCTGTTCCAGCACGTACGTGTCCCGTCCGCCGGTGGGGAAGCCGGCGGCCCGATGCGTGCTAGTAGCGGAGATGAACTGATGACCATGCCCCAGCGCGCCACCTACAACGCCCGTCCGGTCCAGTCCGGCCCGCGTCCGGTCGCCCGTCCCGTGTCGGCCGCCTCGGTGGCCCGTCCGGTCGGTGCCCCGCACCCGGCTGCCGCACCGGTCAACCGGCAGGCCCCGATGCAGCCGCAGCGTGCGGCCGTCACGTTCCTCACCGTGGCCGAGGTCGCCGCGATGATGCGCGTGTCGAAGATGACGGTCTACCGCCTCGTGCACGGCGGCGAGCTCTCCGCCGTCCGCGTGGGCCGCTCCTTCCGCGTCCCCGAGCGCGCCGTGCAGGACTACCTGCGCGACGCCTACACCGACATCGCCTGAGTGGTCGCGGCCCCCGTGCCGCGACCACCCAGGGTCGGCCCGTCCACGACGGACCGACTCGGCGACACCCCCGGCCCCCGGGCCGGGTAGTCTCGACCGTCGAGCGTCGTACCGCTCCCTCCGGGGGCTGCGGCGCACACGAGCGGAACACCCTCGCGCGGTGCCCGGCGTGACCACCGGTCACTGTCCCGGGTCCCACGCGTCCTCGACGTCGGGAGCAGGCACATGGGTTCGGTCATCAAGAAGCGCCGCAAGCGGATGGCGAAGAAGAAGCACCGCAAGCTGCTGAAGAAGACGCGCGTCCAGCGTCGTAACAAGAAGTGAGCTGACGCTCGTGCCGCCCGCGGTCGTCCTCGTCACCGGCGTGAGCCGGTGGCTGGGCGGCGCGCTGGCGGGCGAGCTGGCCGCAGACCCCTCCATCGAGCGGGTCATCGGGGTGGACACCGTGCCCCCCGGCCCCGAGATGCTGCGGCGTCTGGGGCGCACCGAGTTCGTCCGGGCCGACATCCGCAGCCCGTTGATCGGCAAGGTCGTGTCCGCCGCGTCGGTGGACACCGTGGTGCACATGAACATCTCCTCGACCCCCGGTGGGTCGGGTGGGCGCACGTCGATGAAGGAACTCAACGTCATCGGCACGATGCAGCTGCTGGCCGCGTGCCAGCGGGCTCCCTCGGTGCGCCGGTTCGTGCTGAAGTCCACCAGCGCGGTCTACGGGGCCAGCCCCCGCGACCCCGCCGTGTTCACCGAGGCCATGCAGGCCCGCCGGGTGCCCGGGGGCGGCTTCGCCAAGGACAGCCTGGACGTCGAGGGCTACGTGCGGGCCTACTCCCGCCGGCGGCCCGACGTCGACGTGGCGGTGCTGCGGTTCACCAACTTCATCGGCCCGCGGATCGACTCGCTGCTCACCGGCTTTCTGCGGATGCCGGTGGTGCCCACGGCGCTGGGGTTCGACGCCCGCGTCCAGCTGCTGCACGAGGACGACGCGGTGGCCGTGCTGGTCCGCGCCACCACCGGTGACTTCGCCGGCACCGTCAACGTCGGGGCCGAGGGCACGGTGCTGCTGTCCCAGGCCATCCGGCGGCTGGGCCGGGTGGCGCTGCCGCTGCCCACCCAGGCGATGGGCCCGCTGGGCAAGCTGACCCGGCGGGCCGGCATCACCGACTACTCACCCGAGCAGATGCGCTTCCTCAACTTCGGCCGCGTCGTGGACACCACCCGACTGCGCCACGAGTTCGGTTACTCCCCGCGCTTCACCACCGCCGCCGCGTTGGCCGACTACGGCCGCACGGTGGCCCCCGTCGTCGCCCCCGAGCTGGTCAGCGGGCTGACCGCGAACGCCGCACGAGCCGTGGGCCGACTGGCGTCCGTGCTGGACGACGTCGGCCGGACCACCCGGCCGACCCCGTCGGGCACGCACCTGCAGGCGGTGCGCGATGCCTGAGGCCCGGGTCATCCGGCTGCACCCAGACGGCCCCGAGGAGCCGGTGGAGCCCACCGTCCCCGGCCGCGGCTGGGACGCCTCGGTCGCCGGCGGCCTGGAGTTCCTCCGTCGCCGGCTGACCGGTGACTACGACACCGACGAGTTCGGCTTCGACCCCGACCTCACCGACCACCTGCTGCTGCCGGTGCTGCGTCCGCTGTTCGAGCGCTGGTTCCGGGTGGAGACCGTCGGACTGGAGAACGTGCCCGACGTCGGCGGTGCGCTCATCGTGGCCAACCACTCGGGCACGGTCCCGATGGACGCGCTGATGACCACCGTGGCGCTGCACGACGAGCACCCCGCCGCCCGGCGCTTCCGCCTGCTGGGCGCCGACCTGGTCTTCCAGGTCCCCTTCATCGGTGCCATGGCCCGCAAGCTGGGTGCCACGCTGGCCTGCAACGAGGACGCCGAACGGCTGCTCACCGAGGGTGAGCTGGTCGGGGTCTTCCCCGAGGGGTTCAAGGGCGTCGGGAAGCCGTTCAGCGAGCGGTACACCCTGCAGCGGTTCGGCCGTGGCGGGTTCGTCACGGCCGCCCTGCGCACCGGCGTGCCGATCGTCCCGTGCGCGATCGTCGGGGCCGAGGAGATCTACCCGATGATCGGCAACGCGAAGACCGCGGCCCGGGTGCTGGGCCTGCCCTACTTCCCGATCACCCCGACGTTCCCGCTGCTGGGCCCGCTCGGGGCGGTCCCGCTGCCCTCCAAGTGGTTCATCGCCTTCGGGGCGCCCATCGAGACCGCCTCCTACGGCCCGGGCGCAGCCGAGGACCCGATGCTGGTCTTCAACCTCACCGACCAGGTGCGGGAGAACATCCAGCAGTCGCTGTACCAGCTGCTGCTCAAGCGCCGGTCCGTCTTCTCCTGAGGCTCAGAAGGGCCAGCGGTTGCGGCGCCGGAGGGCGATCAGGCCGCTGACCGCGCCGCCCCCGACGGCGGCCGCACCCAGCGTGGGGACGCCGATCCGGGCGGCCTTGCGGCCGGTGCGGAAGTCCTTGACGTCCCAGCCGCGGGAGCGGGCCACGGCCTTGAGCTCGCTGTCGGGGTTGACCGCGACCGCGGTGCCGACCATCGACAGCATGGGCAGGTCGTTGGAGGAGTCGCTGTACGCGGTGCAGCGGCTCAGGTCCAGGCCTTCCCGCTCGGACAGGGCCAGCACCGCCTGGGCCTTGGCCTCGTGATGCATCAGCTCGCCGACCAGCCGGCCGGTGTAGACGCCGTCCACGATCTCCGACACCGTGCCCAGGGCGCCGGTGAGGCCCAGCCGGCGGGCGATGACCGAGGCCAGCTCGACCGGGGTGGCGGTGACCAGCCAGACCCGCTGACCGGCGTCCAGGTGCTGCTGGGCCAGCAGGCGGGTGCCCGACCAGATCCGGTCGGCCATCAGCTCGTCGTAGATCTCCTCACCGGCGTCGACGATCTCGGTGACCGTCTTGCCGGCGATGAAGGCCAGCGCGTTGTCCCGCACGGCGTGCACGTCGATGGCGGACTCGCTGCCGGCGACCCGGAACTTGGCCTGCTGCCAGACGAAGCTGGCCACGTCGCGGCCGGTGAAGTACTTGCGGGCGGCCAGCCCGCGGGCGAACCAGAACAGCGAGGCGCCCATCATCATCGTGTTGTCGCAGTCGAAGAACGCGGCCGCGGTGGGGTCGGGCGTGACCGCCGGGGGCGCCTCGACATCGGCCGCGGCGGCGGAGGCGGCGCCCGCGACGAGCGCGCGGGCCTCCTCGTCCTCGATGCCGGCGGGCGTGCGGGCGCGGTCACCGCGGAAGGGCACCCGGACCACTGCTGCCACCCCCTCGTGCTGCCGGCCCCCGTGCGGGAGCGCCGCTGCCGACCCTATCCGGAGGGTCTCAGCAGCCCACGGTGATCAGCGGGGGCGCGCAGACCTGCACGCCGGGGACCAGCGGGGGCACCTCGACGAGGGCGCCGCCGGTGCTCGGGGGCGCCGTCGGCACCACCGTGGGGACGACGGGCGCCGGCGCCGGGCTGGGGACGGCGGCCGTGGGGCTGGGGGCCGCGCCGCCACCGGCGGGGGCCGGTGCGGTCTCGCTCGCCGGTGCCCCGGTGGTGGGTGCGGCCGTGGCCGGGGTGCTGGGCATGGGTGTCGCGGACGGCGTCGACGTCCCCGAGGGGTCGGTCGGGGTCGCGCAGGGGGCGGGCACGGGACCCAGCTCGTCGGAGCCCGCGGTCTGCAGCCCACCGGGGCAGGCGAAGCCGGTCTGCAGGGCCGCCGACCGGGCGGCCACCCGGTCGACCAGGGCGAGCGAGGCGGCGGCGTCGGGTCGGGCCTCGGTGGGGAGCGCGGCCTCCACGGCGGCGATCCCCTCGCGCTGGGCGACGGTCCAGCCGTCCAGGGTGGCCAGTGGGGCGGGGTCCCCGGCGGCCACGATCGTGCCGGTCAGCGAGTCCGTGCCCTCGGTGGTCTGCTGGTCCATCGTGGCCAGCACGTCGCGGACGGTGTCCACGTCGGTGCCGTCGGCTGCCAGGACCGCGTCGGACCCGTCGGCGGTCGGCGCGACCGGCGCCGCCACCGGGACGGCCAGGGCGCCGGCCTCCACCCCGGTCAGCTGCTCCAGTTCGGTGAGCCGGGTGCTGGCGAACCCGAGCAGGGTGAGGCCCCGGTCGGTGTCGGAGGCCAGGGCGAGCTGGGTCTGCTCCGTGCCGCGCTTGACGTCGTAGAGCAGGTCGCCGGGCTCGGAGCCCTGGGCGAGGGCCACCAGGCCCGACAGCGTCGCCACCGTGAGCGCGGCTCCGGTCAGTCCGGCGGTGAGCCGGCTCCGCCAGCGCGCAGCAGGGGCGTCCACGGCCCGTCCGGACAGCAGCCGCTGGGCCAGCGAGGGCGTGGGCTCCGGCGTCCGGACGGCGGCCATGGCGACCAGCCGGGCGCGCTGCCGGGCCCGGACGTCGTCGTCGAGGGCGGGGGCGTGCTGGCCGAGCAGGGTGAGGCGGGCGGCGAGGGCGTCCTCGAGCACCGCGCCGGACGGGGCGTCCACGCCCGCCGTCCGCTGCCCGTCCCTCACCGCTGTCCTCCGTCTGCCCCGTGGGTCCTGCCCGGTCGCCGTGCCGGTCGCGCCCCGTGGGCCGACCCGGTGGGTACCACGGCGACCAACGAAGCCCCCGAGCGGTGGGTACGGGGTACCCACCGGTAACTTGCCCGGCCCCCTCCCGGGGGTGAGGACGCGGTCACCGGAGGCCCTCGGGCAGCAGGTTGCCCAGCCGCTTCACCGCGCGGTGCTGCAGGGCCTTGATGGCGCCGTCCTTCTTGCCCATCGCGGCCGCGGTCTCCGCGACCGACAGGCCCTGCAGGAAGCGCAGCACGATGCACTCGCGCTGCTCGTCGTTGAGCTGGGCCACGCAGGCCAGCAGCTGCTCGTTGGTCAGGCCCTGCAGCACGGCGTCCTCGGGGCCGTCGGTGGCCCGGTCGGCGTCCCGCATGTCGGCCGTGCTGACCTCCAGGCGGAACCGGCTGCTCTTCACGTGGTCCCGGACGATGTTGCGGGCGATGGTGACCAGCCAGGCGCCGACGTCGCGTCCCTGGAAGCTCAGCGAGTCGATGCGCCGCAGGGCCCGGACGAAGGTCTCGCTGGTGAAGTCCTCGGCGGTCTGCCGGTCGGACACCCGGTGGTAGAGGTAGCGGAAGACCATGTCGGCGTACCGGTCGTAGAGCTCGCCGAAGGCCTCGGCGCGGCCCTGCTGGGCGTCGGCGACCAGCGCCCAGACGGCGATCTGCTCCTCGCCCTCGGGCTCGGTGGGCAGGCCCTCGAGGTCGTCGTCCTCCTCGGTCCCGTCGGTCTCCATGGGCTCGGCGGGCTCGGCGGACTCGGCGGGCTCGGCGGGGGTCGCGGCGTGCCGCGGGACCCCGTCGACGGGTACGGGGGCCGGGACGGGGGCGGTGGCGTCGGCGGCGGGCGCGACGGCGTCCTCGGCCGGGCGGCGCGGGCGCG
>NZ_CEEDOS010000067.1:0-12739 GCF_979256525.1 Klenkia sp. AC732
CCCCGCCCCCGCACCGCCGAGGAAGCCCGGCAGCTGGCCCGCGCCCGGGCCCGCGCCCGGGCCCGCGCCCGAGCTGCTGCACTGGCCCGCAAGGAAGCCGCCCGCCGCCGCCGGCGCGCCGCGCTGGCCCGCGCCACCCGCCGCGCCGCGACGCTCACCGGGGTCCTGGCCCTGGTCCTCGTCGCCGCCGTCGCCGTCGCCGGTGTCCGGCCGCAGACCCCCTCCCCCACCGCCGTCGCCCTGGACCTGGCCTCCCGTGCCGGTGAGCTGCGCGACGCGCTGACCGCCACCGCCACGGGCCTGCGGGACGCCCGGACGGCCGTGGCCACCGCGCGGGCCGAGCTGGCCGCCGCGGAGTCCGAGCAGTCCGCTGCCGCGGGTCCGCCGGCCGGCACCCAGGGCGTCGCCGGGTCCGGCGCGGGCCTGCGGGTGGCCACCGCCCGGGTCGCCCTGCGGGCCGCCGAGGACCGGGTGACCGCCGCGACCCGCGAGGCGCGCCGGCGCGCCGCCGACGCCGACCTGACCGTCGCCGCCGCCCTCGCCGGACTGACCGCCGGACCCACCTCGCCGGACCAGCAGGCCGCCGACGCCGCCGCCCGCGACCGCTGGCAGGCCCAGCTCGCCGGCCTGACCACGGCCGGGATCGCGCTGCCCACCACGGCGCAGCTCGCGACCGGTGACCTCCCCGAGGGCCTCACCCCCGCCCGGGACGCCACCGGCCAGGTGGTGCCCGGCGTGGCGGCGGGCGTGGTCGACGGCCGGGTGGTCGTCGTGCCCTCCGCGGAGACCGCCACCGCCACCAGCTACGCACTGGCCCAGCTCGGGGCGCCCTACGTCCCCGGCGGGACCGGCGCCGCCGGCACCGACTGCACCGGGCTGACCGCCGCCGTCTGGACCGCCGCCGGCCGACCGCTCGGTGCCACCCTGGCCGAGCAGTGGGCCGTCGGGACCGTCGTCCCGGCCGGTCAGGTGCAGGTCGGGGACCTCGTCTTCGGCTCCGACCCGACCGCCGGCCTCGACGACGTCGGCGTCTACGTGGGCGAGGGCCAGGTGGTGACCGCATCCGCGGTGACCCACCAGGTCGCCGTCCTCCCGGTGCCGGCCGGGTCGTCGGCCGTGCGGGTCACCCTGCCGCCCACGACGCCCAACACGCCACCGGCCGGCGACGGCTCGGCCGCGACCCTGTGCGGGGCCGTCCGGCCCCCCGTGGTCAGCGCCCCGGTCGACCCCGCCTGGGGCGGTTGGTCCAACGGCCAGGTGCCGACCTCGGCCCTGTGCCCGATCGGCGGTGGGCACCTGCTCCGCTGCGACGCCGCGGCCGCCTTCCAGTCGCTCTCGCAGGCCTGGCAGAACGCCTTCGGCACGCCGATGTGCCTCACCGACTCCTACCGGTCCCTCGCCGCGCAGGTCGATGCGCACGAGCGCAAGCCGCGGATCACCGCGGTGCCGGGCACCTCGAACCACGGCTGGGGCCTGGCGGTCGACCTGTGCGGGGGCATCAACATCGCCGGGACACAGCAGTCGGCCTGGATGGCCCGCTACGCCGGGCAGTTCGGCTGGGTGCACCCGGACTGGGCCCAGCCGGGCGGGCAGAACCCCGAACCGTGGCACTGGGAGTTCGGGATGCTGCGGGACTGACCGCTCAGACCCAGGGGAGGTCGGCCAGCGACCGCCAGGGCAGCACGGCGCACGGCTCGACGGTCTCGCCGGCCAACCGGGCGGCGACGGCCGGGTCGGCCCACGCGACGGGTCGACCGGGGGTCACCACGACCCGGGCGTCGGCGAGCCGGAGCCCGGCGCGGGAGGCCTGGGCCAGCACGTGCTCGGGTGCGCTGCACGCTGCGGTGGCCAGCAACGGGTCGTCGGCGTCCAGCAGGAGCACCGGGCCCTCGACGCTGCACCGCACGACGACGTCGGCGGCACGCTCCGAGGCCGCGGCCCGGACGGTGAGCACCTCGGCGGCGGGGGTGAAGGGGTGCGGCACCCAGCCGACGACGTCGTCGCCGCGGTGCACGACGACCTGCCAGGCCAGTGCCGACTCGGCCGCGTCGGCCCAGCTGAGGACGGCGATGCCGCGCCGCAGGGCCTCGGCGTCGGTGACCGGGCGGGTGTCCAGCCAGCGCAGCAGGGCCGCGTCCAGCCCGGTGGGGCTCATGTCCTGCTGGCTGCGGGCCACGGCGACGGCGAGGTCGTCCAGGTCGGCCCGCGCGGAGCGTTCGGCCTCCTCGACGACCAGGGCGGTGCCGCGGTCGTCGGTCCGGAGTTCCAGGTGCAGGCCGGCGCGGCCGGCGGCACACAGCCTCCGGGCCGCGGCCAGCAGGTCGGCCGGGTCGCAGGTGGGGCGGGTGAGTCGGGGCAGCAGGCGCAGGGCAGGGCCCAACCGGGTCATGGACGGGCGGTCAGGAGGAGCTGCGGCCACCGGTGAGCGACTCGCGCACCGTCGCCGGGAGTTCGGGCAGGCTCAGGGTGCAGGCCAGCTCCATGGCCGACAGCCGCACCGGGAGGGTGTCGGAGTCCCAGCCGGTGACCAGGCGGACCCGGGCGGCCGAGGTCGGCCACACGACGTCGCGGGCCCGGGCCACGTGCAGCTCGGTCAGCACGTCGACCAGCCGGTCGGCCGTGGAGGCCGGCAGGCCCGGGCGGACGAGGGCGGCCTCGAGGGCGTCGGTGAGACCGTCGCGGTCAGCGGAGGACAGCCAGTGGGGCACCAGGACCACGTGGGTGATCGGCTCGGACACCATGGTCATCGGATGCTCCTGCTCACTACGAGGGCGGGTCGCCCTGGTCTCTCCTGTCACACCTGTATCGGCAGTTCACCCGGATTGTGGAGTCAGGTCACCCGGCGAGTTCCAGCAGCCGGTCCTTGAGGACCCGCTCCGCCCGGTCGGCGTGCACGTTCATGTTGCGCACGGAGGTGCCCAGGTCCGCCGACAGCTGGGTCTTGGTCTGGCCACCCCAGGTCGTCAGGTACCAGGTCACCCAGCCCAGCACGTTGGGCTGACCGGCCCGCTGGTCCGGTCGTGCGGTCGGGTCGGGGGCGCATGCGGCCGTCAGGGCGTGCGAGAGCAGGGTCTGCTCGGCCTCCCCGAGGATCTCGTCGGGCGCCTGGGCGGTGTCGGGCAGCAGGTGGTCGGCCCCGTCGGGGACGCCGTCGAGGGACTGCAGGTTGCGCAGGCCGTTGAGCGTGGCGACGCTCTGCGCGTTCTTGCGCAGCACCGCGACGCTCTGCCCCAGCAGGTCGGCGAGCTCGCGCTCGGAGGGACGGCGCTGGTGGGTGGCCACGAAGGTGGCGATGGCCTTCTGCTGCTTGTTCTCGGTGTCGGTCGCGGTGCGACCGAACGCGGCACGGCCCAGGTCGTGCACCCACTTGGACAGCTGGGTGGCCAGGAAGGCCCCGAACGGGACGCCCTTGCTCTCGTCGTACTGGGCAACGGCCTTGAGCACCCACTCGCTGACCTGCTGGACGACGTCGTCGTTGTCCGGGATGTGCAGCCGGATGGTGCTCATGTTGCGCTGCAGGCGCTTGAGGGAGACCGGCCCGTAGTGGCGGCACAGGTCGGCCAGGAACTGCGGGGGCAGGTCCCGCGGGGCGCGTCGACGCACGCCGCTCTCGGCCCGCAGCCCCACCGTGCGGTGCTCGTGCACCGAACACCAGGCCTTGACCAGGGCGGAGAGGGCGGCGGCCTGGCCGGCGGCGCCGTCGACCCGGTAGAGCCCCTCCCCCTCGTCCAGGGTGACCGTGACGCCCTCGGGCAGGGCCTGGCGGAACTCGGCCAGCGGCAGCTCCCGCTCGGTGCGGAAGTGCACCCGGTCGCGCAGCGTGATCGGCGTCGTCGCCCAGGCCTCGTCCTCGGTGATGCCACCGAACACGAGCGGGCCGGACGGTCGTCGGGACGGTTCTGACACCGGGGACTCCTGTCGTCGGGTCGGATCTCGGGGGAAGACGACGGGGCCGGGTGCCGGTGGTCCGTCGCGGGATCGCGTCTCGGTGAGAGGACGAGCTGCGAGTGGTGCCGTGCCGTGCTGGTGGAGCGGTGGTCAGGCGCTGACGGCCTCGAGGACCTCGGCGGGCCACACCGGGGTGCTGGCCCAGCCGCCCCGCTCGACGTCGCCGGACTGCAGGAACGGCGCCACGACGGCGCTCTCCTCGACGGTCGGCTCAGCCGCGTAGACCGGCATGTGGTCGTACAGCACCGTGAAGAGGTCGCTGACGAACCCGTAGGCGGCCTGGGCCGAGGCCGAGAAGCGCGCCACGTCGGCGCGCGGGCCGAGGTCGACGGCCACGGTGATGCGCAGGACGCGGTCGTCCTTGCTCAGACCGGCCAGCGTCACCGGGACGCCGGCGTGCTCGGTGGCCAGCTGCGCGAGTGCCGCGAGGCACTTGCGGGCCGCGGCGCGGCGTGGTCGCAGCTGGACGTACAGCAGCAGGCTCGCCTGCTCGGCCTCGGTGGTGCCGGGCAGGTCGAGGACCACGGCGGTGTCCCGGGAGGACACCTCCCGGACCGTCGTGCCTTCGGTGTTCGTCGCGCTGCGTGCCATCTCCGTTGCCCCCTGTCACGTGCTCAGGGAGAGGATTGCGCACCGTGGGGCGTGAGTTGAGCCAAAACGGGGTTCGTGTCGCCCAACCGCCAGCGGATTCGTGGGCAGATCACGCCAAGGCGCGCGCCGCCGTGTCGTCCTCGTCGCGGACGGCGGGTGTGCCAGTGGCGGACCCCTTGGTCCCACCGAGCGCGGCGGTCAGCGCGCCGACGGCGTCGGCAGCGACCCGGACGGCCAGGGCACGCGCCGCGGCGATCTGCCGGTACACCTCTTCGCGGTGGATGGACACCTCGCGGGGGGCCTTGAACCCGAGCCGGACGGTGTTGCCGCGGACCTCGACGACGTGCACCTCGATGTCGTCGCCGATGCGGATGGTCTCGCCGATCGTGCGGGTGAGCGTGAGCACCAGTACCCCTCCATGGGTCTCGGTGACCGGCCGTCCTCTGGCCGGGTGGGGCGCGAGCTGCGTCCTCCCCACCATGATCGGCAGCCCGGCAACCTGCCGGTACACCCCTGGGGTGGGTGGGACGTGGTGGTGCAGATGAGTCAGCGGAGGTAGTCCACCAGGGACGTCTGCAGGGTCTTCGCCGAGGCCGACAGGGCGGCCTCGTAGCCGTACTGGCGCATCGTCAGCTCGGTGTAGGTCTTGGCCTGGTCGATGTTCATCACCGCGGACAGCTGACCGTTCAAGTCCAGGTCGGTCTCCGCGTTGATCGCGACCACCGTGTCCAGCCGTGCCGCGCGCACGCCCACGATCGTCCGCGCGTCGGACATGCGTGTCAGAGCCGCGTCGATCTCGTTGAGCCGGCCGTTCAGCGCGGCCGGGTCGGTGCGCAGGTCGGCAGACACCTGCGCGAGCAGGCTGAAGACGTTCGCACCGTCGACCCCCAGGGCCTCGGTGCCACTGACGCCGGTCGGCAGGGTCTCGGTCGAGGACACCCGCACCTCGGGGACGTCGACCCGCCCGGCGTAGGTCGGCGTGGCGCCGGCGACCGAGGTGAAGGCCGCGGAGCCCGACGTCGTCCCACCGAAGACCGGTCGACCGCCGACCTGGCGGTTGGCCAGGGCGAGGATGCCCTGACTGAGGGAGTCCACCTCCAGGGCGAGCGCCTCCCGCCCGGCGACGCTCCCGGACCCGGTGCTGGCGCCCTGCACGACGAGGTCGCGCACCCGGGTCAGCTGGTCGTGCATGGCGTCCAGAGCGGAGTCCGCACTGGACAGCGTGGTCTTGGCCAGGCTGGCGTTGGCGGCGTAACGGCTGTTCAGCGCCAGGTCGCCCTGCGTGCGCATCGCGGTCGCGGTGCCCGACGGGGAGTCCGAGGGCCGGTTCAGGGCCACGCCCGAACTGGCCTGCTGCTGCAGCTTCGCCACGGCCACGAGGTTCGCGTTGATGCCGCGCAGGTTGCTGTCTGCGATGGAGCGGTGGGTCATGCGCACGGGGTCACCTACCGACCAATCCGGTTCTGTTGATCAGGACGTCGAGCATCTCGTCGATGGCGGTGACGAGTCGTGCGGCCGCGGCGTAGGACTGCTTGAAGACCATCAGGTTGGTCATCTCCTCGTCCAGGTTGACGCCGCTGACCGAGCTGCGGGCCAGGTCGACCTGGGCCGCCACAGCGGAGGCCGATGCCACGGCGCGGGTGGCGCTGCCGGCCTCGACACCCAGCCGGGTGACGGCGCCGCGGTAGAGGGTCTCGGCGCTGCCCGGGGCCTGCCCGAGCACGGAGAGCGCGTCGGCCAGTCGCCCGTCGGAGGAGGGGTCTCCCCCGACCGGGCCGGAGCCGGCTGCCGCGATCCGCGCCGGGTCGGTGATGGCGACGGTCAGCGAGGCGGCCGTGGTGCCGGTGAACATCGGTCCCCCGGTCCCGCCGGCCTGGTCGAACCCGGTGGCCAGCGCCGCGTTCACGGTGCTCGCCAGCTGAGAGGCCACGCCGTCCAGCGCGGTGCGGTAGGACGGGAGCACCTGGTTCATGACCTTCAGCTGGCCACCGACGCTGCCCCCGGGGGACAGCGGCGGGCCGCCGTTGCCCAGCTGCAGCACCGCCGGCGTCGCCGGCACCGCACCCAGCGTCGCGCCGCCACCCAGGGTCAGCGTGCTCGCCCCGTTGCCCGTGACGACGGCCGTGCTCCCGACGACGACGTTGACCGTGCCGTCGGGGCCGTCCACGGTCGAGGCGCCGATGCTGGAGGCCAGCCGGGTCACCAGCAGGTCGCGCTGGTCGAGCAGGTCGTTGGTGTTCAGGTTCTGGACGGTGGCCGTGCGGATCGCGTCGTTGAGCTCGGCGACCTCCCGCAGCGAGGCGTTGACCTCGGTCAGGGTGTCCACGGTGCTGGCCCGGGTGTTGGACCACTGCTTGTCCACGGCCGCGGCCAGCGAGTTCAGGCCCGAGGCCAGCGATCGGTTCGAGGCCAGGACCGCAGTGCGCGCGGCGGTGTCGGTCGGGGTGGCCGACAGCTGGCTCCACGTCGACGCGGCGGCGGTGAGCAGGCTCTGCACTCCGGTCTTGCTCGGCTCGCCGAAGGAGGTCTCCAGCTGCTCGAACGCGGTGTCGACGGCCGTGGTGGAGGCCACCGTGCCGCGCTCGGCCAGGCCGCGACGCTCCAGGAAGGCGTCCCGGATCCGGGAGACGGTGTCGCTGTTGACGCCGTCCCCGAGGTTGTCGGACTGGGAGTAGAACGTGTAGGTCTGCGCGGTGTTGCCGGCGCGCAGCTCGAGGCGCTGACGGGTGTAGCCCTCGGTGTTGGCGTTGGCGATGTTCTGCCCGGTGACCTCGAGCGCCCGCTGGTTGGCGGTGAGCGCGCTGTTGGCCAGGTTCAGGGCGGAGAAGCCGCTCACATCGCACCGTCCAGGGTGACCGAGCGGTGCGAGCGGCCCGCGGCGCGGCCGGTGGCCGTGTAGGTCTTCGCCTCGTCGGGCCGGACGCTGAGCAGGGCCTCGTCGATCGCGGCCAGCCCACTCGCGATCAGCTCGCGGTTGGCGTCGGAGAGGCCGCGCAGCTCGGTGACCAGGCCCAGCAGGGTCTCGTGGTGACCGATGAGCAGGTCGTTCCACGGGGCGGCGGCGTGCTCGGCGATGGTCCGCAGCGAGGGGTTGGGCGCCAGACCCAGGTGCGTGGCGATCACCTCGGTGACGGCGCCGCGCTCCACCTCCAGGGTGCGCATCTGGTCGAGCACGACCTCGATCTCGTGGGCGATGCGGGGCAGCCAGCGGTTCTTGCCGCTGATGATCAGGTACTGCTTCTCCTCGGCCTTGAAGAGCAGCAGGTCCAGGAGTTCCTGCTCACGCCAGAGCAGGGTCGACAGGTGCTGGTAGTCCACCGCTGGCTCCTCTCGTCGTCCGATCGCGGTGCACGACGTGCACCCGGGTCTGGCTGTGTCTTCGGCATCCCCGGCAGGCGCTCAAGTCGAAGGGGGAAGTTGTCGAAGGAGGGTCAGGTGTGACTCGTGGGACGCCGAGATAGGACTTCGTGAACACCCCTCGCCCGTCGCCTCCCCAGGCGGGTGCCCCGGTCGCTCCGGTCCGTGACCGTCGGAGCGTCGACGCCCTCGTCACCGAGCACCTGGCCCTGGCCCAGTACGCGGTCAACGCCGTGGCCGCTCGCATCTCCCTGCCCAGCCACGTCAGCCGCGAGGACCTGTCCTCCTGTGCCCAGGTGGCACTCGTGGAGGTGGCCCGACGCTTCGACGCGACGGCCGGCGCCTCGTTCGCCACGTACGCCCTGCCGCGACTGCAGGGGGCGGTGCTCGACGAGCTGCGCTCCGGGGACTGGGCCAGCCGGTCGGTGCGGGCCGCTGCCCGTCGCTCCGACGCCGCGGCCGACGTGCTGGCCGCACGGCTGGGCCGGCCGCCGACGCGGGCCGAGCTCGCGGCCGAGCTCGGCGTCCCGGTGGCGGAGCTGTCCTCCCTGCAGGTGGACGTGCACCGCGCGGTCATGGTGAGCATCGACGCGGAGTCCGGGGACGACGGCGGCACCTTCGACCTGCCCTCGGCCGCCGACTCCCCCGAGAAGGCGCTGGTCAAGAACGAGCGTGCCCGCCACCTGCACACCGCCATGGCCGCACTGCCCGACCGACTGGGCGAGGTCGTCGAGCGCAGTTTCTTCGGTGACGAATCACTGACCGACATCGCGGCCGACCTCGGGGTCACCCTGTCCCGGGTCTCCCAGATGCGCGCCCGGGCCCTCACCCTGCTGCACGCCGCGATGAGCGAGGTGTGGGACGAGCGGCCGGTGGCGGCCGAGGGCGGCGTCCGGGCCCGCAACCAGCAGGCCACCTACGTCGAGCAGGTGGCCACCCGCAGCCGACCGCGGGCCTCCCGCGCCCTGTGGCCGCCGCCGCCCCGATCGGCCGAGCAGGTCCGCGCCGCCTTCACCCAGCCGGCCTGACCCACCCCCGTCGAGGGAGCTCAGAACTCCTTCGCGGTTTGACTCAAGAAGTCGGCCCGGCCAGCCGTTATCAGCTCTGCAACCCCCGCAGCACGGATGCAGCGGGAACCACCAGCACAGCCTTTATCCAGGAGGATCACCATGGGCATGCGCATCAACACCAACACCGCCGCGATGAACGCCTACCGCAACCTGTCGGTCAACGACAACGCGATGAGCAAGTCGCTGGAGAAGCTGTCCTCGGGCTTCCGCATCAACCGCGCTGCGGACGACGCGGCCGGCCTGGCCATCTCGGAGGGCCTGAAGTCCCAGATCGGTGGCCTCAAGGTCGCCATCCGCAACACCCAGGACGGCGTCAGCGTCGTGCAGACGGCGGAAGGCGCACTGTCGACCACGACCAGCATCCTGCAGCGCATGCGTGACCTGGCTGTCCAGGCCGCCAACGACAGCAACGACACCACTGCCCGTTCGGCCATCACGGCCGAGGCGACGCAGCTGACGTCCGAGCTGACGCGCATCGGTGCGACCACGAACTTCAACGGCACCTCGCTGCTCAACGGCACCGCGGGCACCCTGAACTTCCAGGTCGGCGCGGACGGCAACGCCAACAGCCAGATCGGGATCAACCTGGGGTCGATCAACGTCACCGGCGTTGCCACCGCCCTCAGCGCCGGTGGGGGCGGCTCGTTCGACGTCATCACCCCCACCACTGTCGCCGGCAACTTCTCCGTCACCAACGGCACGACCGACGTCAGCGTCGCCATGGGCGCCGCTGGTACCTACAAGACGGTCCAGTCGGTCGCGGACAAGCTGAACTCCAACGCCAACTTCGGCAACACGTTCGTTGCCTCGGTGGACAAGGACAACAAGCTGATCGTGACGTCGAAGGTGGGTGGCACCGTCACCGGTGGCACCGCGGCCACGGCTGCCAGCATCGGCACCGGTGGCTCCACGGTGACCGCCGTCTCCGGTGGCATCTCCTTCGGCACCGCGGCCGCCGCCCAGGCTGCCATCACGGCGATCGACACCCAGATCGACTCGATCTCCGGCGCCCGCGCCACCCTGGGTGCGATCCAGAACCGGTTCGAGAGCACCATCAGCAACCTGAACAGCGCTGTGGAGAACCTGTCGGCCTCCAACTCGCGCATCGTCGACGTCGACATGGCGTCGGAGATGACCGAGTTCAGCAAGAACCAGATCCTGGTCCAGGCCGGCACCTCCATGCTGGCCCAGGCCAACCAGTCCTCGCAGTCGGTCCTCAAGCTCCTGCAGTGAGCTGAGGCGGGAGGAACACCCGCAGCACAGCACTCCCGGTGAGGGGGGCGGCCACCAGGCCGCCCCCCTCACTGCTGTCCCGGGACCGGCGGGTCACCCGGAGGGGGTGGTCGGCCGGCTCAGCTCAACATGTCCCGGGGTCCGCCGATGACAGGAGGGCACACCCGTCCGATCCCCCCGAGAAGGAGCACGCCATGGCACTGGGAGTCGACGGCCTCGTCTCGGGGCTGGACACCACCTCGATCATCTCCAACCTGATGAAGATCGAGGCCAAGCCGCAGGACCTGCTGAAGACCCAGCTGTCGGCCGCGCAGGCCAAGGCCACCGCCTACCGCGCCGTCAACACCCGGTTCGACGCCGTCCGCACCGCCGCCGAGGCGCTCGCCGCGACCAACCTGGCAGCGGCCCGCACGGCCACCAGCTCCAGCAGCGCCGTGACCGCCAGCGCCAGCTCCCTCGCCGTGGACGGGTCCGCCGTCAGCTTCCGGGTCGAGCAGCTGGCGTCCTCCAAGCAGGTCACCAGCGCCTCGAAGTGGACCTCGGCGTCGGCACCGGTCCGCGAGCAGGCCAAGCCGGCCTGGCCGATCAAGGTCCTGGACAGCAGCGGCGCCACCGTCGGGACCATCGACCTGCCGGCGGACGCGACGCTGTCCGACGCCGTCACCGCCATCAACGGCAGCGGCTACGGCGTGCGCGCCACGATCATCCAGCTGGGCCTCAACGAGTTCCGCCTGCAGGTGAGCAGCGACGGCACCGGCAGCGCCGGTGCGCGCACCCTGCAGGGGGCCGACGAGGACGCCACCACCGGCGAGAGCGGCTTCCTGCTGAGCCGGCCCGGCCAGGACGCCAAGCTGTCGCTGGAGGGCGCCGGCGGTCTCGTCGTCACGTCCTCGACCAACACCTTCACCAACCTGCTCACCGGCTTGTCGGTCACGGTCGGCAAGGCCGACCCGACGGCGGAGCCCACGACGGTCCGCGTCGGCGCGGACACGGGCTCGGTCGCCACGAAGGTCAAGGCACTCGTCGACGCCGCCAACGGGGCATTGGCTGCCATCAAGGGGCTGACCGTCTCGACCGCCGGCGGGGGCACCGCGGTCCTGCAGGGCGACAGCGCGCTGGTCTCGCTGTCCAGCCAGCTCCTGGCGACGGTCGCGTCGGGGCTGGGCGGCGCGAGCGCCAGCACCATCGGGCTGCAGCTGACCCGGGAGGGCACCATTGCCTTCGACAGCGCCGTCTTCACCGCCAGGCTGGCCGCCGACCCCGCCGCCGTGACCGCGATGCTGTCCGGCCGACCGGCGTCCACGACCGACGGCGTGACCACCCCGGCGACCCCGGGGATCGCCGGCCGGCTCGCGGCCGTGGCCAAGGCCGCGAGCGACTCGTCCACCGGGACGCTCAACGCCCTCGCCAAGGGCCGCGACACCCTGGCGACGAGCCTGCAGGACAAGATCCAGGCCTTCGACATCCGCCTCGAGTCCCGGCGCGCCACCCTGACGAAGCAGTTCAGCGCACTGGAGACCGCCCTGAACACGATCAAGAACCAGTCCTCCTGGCTCAGCTCCCAGATCGGCCAGCTCTACAACCCGAACAAGTCCTCGTGATCGCCCGCTCCCCCGCCGCTCAGGAGAACCACCGATGACCGCTGCCCTGCGTGCCCGCTACCAGACCGACGCGGTCGCCACCGCCTCGCCCCAGCGGCTGCTGGTGATGCTCTACGACCGGCTGGCCCTGGACCTCGAGCGGGCCCAGGCGGCACTGTCGGCGGGGGACCGCATCGCCGCCAGCGCCCAGCTCATGCACGCCCAGGACATCGTCCTGGAGCTGCACAGCACGCTCAACGTCGAGGACTGGGAGGGCGGTCCGGCCCTGTCCTCGCTCTACAACTGGGTCTACGGCGAGCTCGTGCTGGCCAACGTCAAGGGCGACGCCCGCCGGGTGGCCGACTGCCGCACCGTCGTCGAGCCGCTGCGGGACGCCTGGGCCGAGGCCGCTGCGACGCTCTCCGCCGGTCAGGGGTGAGCCTGCCCGGCCTGCGGGCCATCAGCTCCACCGAGTACCGCGCCGCCCCGGCCACCCGCGCCGAGGACGGCGGCCAGGGCCGGCGCCAGTCCGACCGCCCGGCGCAGTCCTGGGCCGAGGCCCTGGACGGCATCGAGGCCGACACCCACGCCGCCGAGCGCACCCTGGCCGGCGCCACCCCCGACGAGATCGCCGCCTGGGGACGCCGGTCCACCGACTGGGTGCCGCCCTCGGGCCTGGGCCCGCTGCCGGCCGACCTGCGCGAGCGGGCCGCCCGGCTGCTGCAGCACCAGCTCGCCGTCGCCGAGGCCCTCGTGGAGGGCATCACCCAGTCCCGCCGCCAGCGCGACGTCGCCGCCCGGATGTCCCAGAACCCGACCCGCCCGGTGTCCTCGTTCATCGACCGCCCGGTCTGAGCGCCGGCACCGTCCCAGCGCCCCACCAGCACGGCGTGCCCGTCCGACGTCGTCGCCGGGCCCTCGTAGCCGGCCAGCGCCTGGGCCGCCTGCCGGGCAGCCTCC
>NZ_CEEDOS010000068.1:0-12446 GCF_979256525.1 Klenkia sp. AC732
GCGGGGGGGGTGGGGACGACCGGTGCGGGGACGGCGGGCTGCGCCGCCACCGGTCGGACCGGCTCGGCGGGGAGGTCGCGCTGCCCCAGCCACTCCCGCGGCGACGGCGGCTCCGGCCGTGCCGACTGCTCGGCCCTGACCGGCTCGACCCTGACCGGCTCGACCGGCTCGGGCTCGATCCGCGGGAAGGAGCGGGTGGCGTCGGCCGGCAGCGGAGCCGGCGCCGGGACCGGCGGGGTGGTGGTGCGCACGGGGAGGGGCTCGGGGGTCGGGTCCACCCACACCGGCGCGGCCTCCAGCAGCCGGTCCTCACCGCGCTCGAGCCGAGGGCGCTCGCTGGGCATCCGGATCGACTGGGTGCGCATGACGATCCGCTCGACCAGCATCTCCCCGGACAGCTGCTCGGTGAGCTCGTGGCGCAGCCGGCTCATGTCGGACTTCAGCTCACCGAGCCCCGCCAGCTGGTCGCGGAGGGCGGCCAGGCCGGCCAGGTCGTTGCGCAGCTGGTCCATCTCGGCCCGCATGGCCTCCTGGGTCTCCCGCCGCAGCTGGTTCTCCAGCCGCAGCTCGTACTCCCGGCGGGCGGCGACCTCGCGCTCGAGCTCGAGCTCGTAGGCCTGCCGCAGCTCGGCCTCCCGGCCGGCCGCGACGGCCTGGTCGGTCTTGCGGCGGCCGGCGGAGAAGGCGGCGATGACGAAGGCCCACGCGACGGCGATGACGGCCAGCCGCAGGTAGAGCGCGTTGTCGGTGAGGAAGACCGCCAGCGTGGCGCCGATGGCCAGCGCGAAGCCCAGCGCGATCCCGGTGATCCGCAGCGCGGACGCCGAGGAGGTGCTGGTCCGGGCGGCGTCGTCGACCCGGCCGACGGGACGGGACGCGTGCGACCCCACGTCGTCCGGCCGGTCTGCCACCCCTCCACCCTACGGTGGCGGGGGCGGCACCGGTCGTGATCGTGACCGCAGTGTCGGGGTGACCGGGTGTCACAGTGGACGGCGTGACGCTCACCCTGCTCGACTGGCGACGACAGGTGCACGCCCTCTACGCCGCCGCGCGGTCCGCCGAGGACCCGCAGGCCGGCTGGGCCACCTGGCGGGCCGGCCGCGACCGCCTGTTCACCGACCACCCGGACTCCCCGCTCGGGGAGACCGCCCGGGCCGCGTTCACCGGGCTGCCGGTGGCGCCCTACGACCCGCAGCTGCGCTTCCTCGCCCGGCTGGACACCGACGTCGAGCCGCAACGCCTGCAGCTGCCCACCGCCGACGACGGCGTCGTCGCCCTGGACCGGGTCGGCCGGGTGACCCTGGGCGAGCTGGGTCGGCTGGACGTGTGGTGGCTGGGCGGGTACGGCGGCGGGCTGTTCCTCCCGCTGCGCGACGGCAGCGCCGGGACGACGACCTACGGCGGTGGCCGCTACCTGCTGGACACGGTCAAGGGCGCCGACCTGGGCGGAGACGCCGGCTCCCTGGTCGTCGACCTGAACCTGGCCTACCACCCCTCCTGCACCTACGACCCGCGCTGGTCCTGCCCGCTGCCCCAGGAGGGCAACCGGCTCGACGCCGTCGTCACCGCGGGCGAGCAGCTCCCGCCCGGCGGCTGGTACTGAACGCCGCGAGGCGGGCGCCCTGGGGGCACCCGCCTCGGTGACGTGCTGGAACGGCCTCGTCGCAGGGTCCCGCGCGGCGCGTGGAGCGCGTCGTGGGGGGGCGACGAGGTCCTTCTGCTACTGGGCCAGGATCGGGTCCGTCGAGAGGACCTGGGCCATGGAGATCTCGCCCTGGATGAGCGCCTGGTTGGTGGCGGCACCCAGGTCGTAGTCGCCCAGCGAGGCGAACTGGAAGCCGTAGACGTCCTCGAGCCCGATCTGGCAGAACGGCCGGGTCGGGCACTCGGGGGTGGCACCCAGGACCAGCGACCCGTCGGAGCAGGCCTCGGCGAGCTCGGACATCGTGGTGATGCCCCCGAGCTCCTCCTGCAGGGCGACGGTGATGGCGAAGGCGTTGCTGTCCTCGGCCTCGGCGGGCTCGCCGAAGGTCAGGCCGGCCGGGGTGCCCAGGCCGCGCAGGGCCTCGACGCTGGGCTCCAGGTCGCCGGAGACGACGGCCTCGTCGGGGTTGCCGTCGAGGTACTCGGCGACGGTGCCGACGTACTCGGGGAAGACCTGGAACTGGCCGGCCTGCAGGGCGGGCAGGTAGGCCTCGCGCTGGCCGACGGTCTGGACGGTGGCGGTGAAGCCGGCGTTGTTGAGGGCGCCCGCGTACACGTTGGCCAGGATCTGGCTCTCGGTGAAGCTGGCGGCCCCGACGGTGACGGCGCCACTGCCGGTGACGCCGGAGCCGAGGTCGTTGGCCTCGACGTACTCGGCGGCGGCGTCGGTGACGCTCTTGCGCTCGACGTCGACGGCGGCGTTGAGGCCGACGAGGTCCTCGGTGGTGAGCACGTCGGAGACGGTGTTCAGCGCGTCCAGGGCGGTGGGGTTCGCCTCGGCGTAGCTGGTCTCCAGCGCCGGGATGATGTTGTCGACGGCCTGGAGCTCCTTGTCGTCCTCCATCACCACGAGCTGGTCGTCGGCGATGGGCGCGCAGGTGCTGCCGGAGGCCTGGCCACCGTCGGAGCCGCCGCTGCCGTTGCCGGAGGAACCCGACTCGCCGCAGGCGGCGGTGGCCAGCACCGCGGCGATGGCGAACGGAGTGAGTACGCGGGCGCGCATGCGCATGTGTCCGCCTTCTGTGTCCCGCGCCCCCCGGGTCTGGGGGACGACGCGTGTCCGGCGGGAGGTGTCCCGCGGCCCCTGAGCGAACCGCGACCGTCGTGACCAGCGCAAATCCCCCGGGACACCGTGACCGAACCGTTGTGAACGCCGAGAGGCGGGCACCCCCCGGGGGTGCCCGCCTCTCGTGCCGTGCCGGAACGGCCTACTGGGCGAAGACCGGGTCGGTCGACAGGGCCAGCGCGAGGGAGATCTCGCCCTGGATGAGGGCCTGGTTGGTCGGGGCGCCGAGGTCGTAGTCGTTCACCTGGGAGAAGGTGAAGCCGTAGGTCTCCTCGAGGCCGGGCTGGCAGAAGGGCCGGGTCGGGCACTCGGGGGTGCCGCCCAGGACCAGCGAGCCGTCCGAGCAGGCCTCGGCCAGCTCGGAGAGGGTGGTGATGCCGCCCAGCTCGTCCTGCAGGGTGGTGGTGATCGCGAAGGCGTTCTCGTCGGCGGCCTCGGCGGGCTCCCCGAAGGTCAGGCCCACGGCGTCACCGAGCGGGCGCAGCACCTCGACGGTGGCGTCCAGGTCGGCGCTGGCCACGGCCTCGTCGGGGTTGCCGTCGAGGTACTCGGTCAGCGTTCCCACGTACTCGGGGAAGACGTCGAACTCGCCGCCCTCGAGGGCGGGCAGGTAGGCCTCGCGCTGGCCGACGGTCTGCACCGTGGCGGTGTAGCCGGCGGCGTTGAGGGTGTCGGCGTAGACGTTGGCCAGGATCTGGCTCTCGGTGAAGCCCGCGGCCCCGACCCGGACGGTGCCGGTGCCGGGGGTGGCGTCGGAGCCCAGGTCGTTGTCGGCGACGTAGGCGGCGGCGACGTCCTCGGCGGACTGGCGCTCGATGTCGACGCCGGAGTTCATCGCGACGAGGTCCTCGGTGGTGAGCACCGTGGAGATGGAGCTCAGCACGTCGAGCACGCCGGGGTTGGCGGTGGCGTAGGCGGTGTTGATCGCCGGGATGATGTTGTCGACGGCCTGCAGGCCCTCGTCGTCCTCGAGGACGACGAGCTGGTCGCCCGGGATGGGCGCGCAGGCGTCGCCGGAGGCCTCGGCGCCCCCGCCGGAGCTGGTGCCCGAGGAACCGGACTCCCCGCAGGCGGCGGTGGCCAGCACCGTGGCGACGGCGAACGTGGTGGTGAGGATGCGGGCGCTGGTGCGCATGGGTCCGCCTTCTGTGTCCCGCGCCCCGGTCTGGGGCGACGCGTGTCTGGCGGGAGGACTCCCGCAGCACACGACTCAACCCGGCACGACCGACCGGGGCAATCGGGCGTTGCCGTCTTGTTACCTCGGGGGCGAGGTTCCGGCTCCGGCGCCGACCAGGTCGCGGTCCTCGGCGGCGGGCAGGTCGACCGGCTCGTCGACCGGGCGGCGGGGGCGACCGCCGGTGAAGGGCAGCCGCTTCTCCCCGGGGGTGACGACCCAGCTGACCACGGCCAGCAGGACCTCGGTGAGCAGGGCCAGCAGGGCCACCAGCAGCGCACCGGCCATGACGACGCCGTTGTCCTGACGGGCGAAGCCGGTGCGGATGACCGAGCCCAGCGTGCCGCCGCCGAGCAGTGCGGCCAGCGTCGCGGTGGCGACGACCTGCACGGCCGCCGTCCGGATGCCGGTCATCATCAGCGGCACGGCCAGAGGCAGCTCGGCCCGGAAGACCACCTGCCGCTCGCTCATCCCCATCGCCCGCGCGGACTCCACGACGTCCCGGTCGACCTCGCGGAAGCCCACGTAGGTGTTGGCCAGGATCGGCGGGATCGCGAAGACGGCCAGCGCGATCACCGGCGCCCAGATGGTGAACCCGATCGGGGTGACGGCGAAGATCGTGAGGATCGCCAGGGTGGGCACGGCGCGCGAGACGTTGGCCAGGCCGACGGTGATGGCCCCGCCCTTGCCCGTGTGCCCCAGCACGACCGCGAGCGGCACGGCGATGACCAGGCCGATGGCCAACGCGAGACCGGCGATCTGCAGGTGCTGACCGGCCAGGTCCAGGATGCCGCGCGGACGGGTCCAGTTGACCGGGTCGTTGAGGTAGACGAAGGCGTCCCCGATGGCGCTCACGCGGCGACCTCCACGGACTCGGCCGTGCGGGTGGCGGCCGTCGTGCGCCCCGCGGTCGGGGTGCGGGTCCAGGGGGTGAGCACCCGCTCGAGCAGGGCCAGCAGCTGGTCGGCGACCAACGCCAGGACGACGCAGGCCAGCGTGCCGAAGACGATCGGCGGCCGGTAGTAGTTGGCGCTGAACCCGTTGACGATGATGATCTGCCCCAGCCCGCCCTGACCGACGACGACGCCGACCGTCACCAGGGCGACGGTGGAGACCGTGGCGATCCGCAGCCCGGCCATGATCGAGGGCAGCGCCAGCGGGATCTCCACCTTGGCCAGCAGCCGCCCGGGGCCGTAGCCCATGCCGCGGGCGGCCTCGACGGCGTCGGCGGGCACGGCCTGCAGGCCGGCCAGGAAGTTCCGGACCAGGATCACCAGGGAGTACAGCACCAGGCCGACGGCGACGGTGGTCTCCGACAGCCCGGTGAAGGGCGACAGGAACGCGAACATGGCCAGCGACGGGATCGTGTAGACCAGCGTCGAGACGCCCAGCACGGGCCCGGTGAGGAACCGGCTGCGCCGCGCGAGCAGGGCCAGCGGGAACGCGATCAGCGCTCCGATCAGCACGGACACGACGGTCAACCTGACGTGCTGGACCAACAACGGCATGATGGTGCCCCAGTTGTCGACCACCCACGAGGAGCTGAACCACGGGTTCGGCGCCGCGTCCACCGCGAGCACCGCCATCTCGCTCGCAGCGCTCACCGAGCGCGCACCAGGAAGGTCACCGCGTGGACGCTACTGCCACCTCCACCGCTCCCACCACCGCTCCCGCAGGTCAGGGCGGCGCCGAGGAGATCCGTCTGGAGGGCGTCAGCAAGGTCTACCCCGACGGTTCCGTCGGCGTGCAGTCCCTGGACCTGTCCTTCGCCGCCGGTGAGCTGACCGTGCTGGTCGGCCCCTCGGGCTGCGGGAAGACCACCACGATGAAGATGATCAACCGGATCATCGAGCCCAGCACCGGCCGCATCCTGGTGGGCGAGGACGACGTCACCCGGGTCGACCCGGTGCAGCTGCGCCGCCGCATCGGCTACGTCATCCAGAACGTGGGTCTCTTCCCGCACCAGTCCATCCGGACCAACGTGGCGACGGTCCCCAAGCTGCTGGGCTGGGACAAGAGGCGCACCCGCGACCGGGTGGAGGAGCTGCTGTCCACGGTCGGGCTCGACCCGGCCACGTTCGGCGACCGCTACCCCCACCAGCTCTCCGGTGGTCAGCGCCAGCGCGCCGGCGTGGCCCGGGCCCTGGCCGCGGACCCCTCCGTGCTGCTGATGGACGAGCCGTTCTCCGCCGTCGACCCGGTGGTCCGCGAGCGCCTGCAGTCGGAGTTCCTGCGCCTGCAGGAGACCGTGCGCAAGACCATCGTCTTCGTCACCCACGACATCGAGGAGGCCGTGCGCCTCGGTGACCGGATCGCGGTGATGAGCGAGGGCGGCAAGGTCGAGCAGTACGCCACCCCGGCCGAGCTGCTCGGGAAGCCGGCCAGCCCGTTCGTCGCGGACTTCGTCGGCTCGGACCGCGCGCTCAAGCGGCTGGCCGTCACCGGCATCGACACCGCCGACCTCGAGCGCCCCCCCGTGGTGCACGTGGACGACACCCTGGCCGAGGCCCGCGCGGTCCTGGAACAGACCGGCGCCCGCTGGGCGGTCGTGCTGGACGCGCAGGAGACGCTGCACGGCTGGCTCTCGGTGGACCGGGCGCAGGGCTCGGGCACCGTGCGCAGCGCCGGGCGGCACATGGAGGCGTGGGTGCCCGTGGACTCCACGCTGAAGAACGCCTTCGCGATCATGCTGCGGATGGAGGCCGGCTGGGTGGCCGTCCTGGACGGGGACCGCTTCCTGGGGGTGCTGACCCCGGAGTCGCTGCACGCCGCGCTGCGCCGCTCCGTCGACGGGTCGGTCCCCGAGACCGCCGGCGCCGCACTGGGCTGACCCGCCCCGGGACGACGCTCAGCCCCGCGGGGCGTCGTCCCGGTCGTCGGGCTGCTCGGGCACGCGGCAGGCGTGCTCGAGCACCAGCGCCGCACCCACGAGGGCCGCGGAGAGCACGACCCCGATCGCGGCGGCCACGGCGTCCCCGCCGGCGGCGGCCAACCGGCCGGACTCCGACAGGGCGTGCACCCCGGTGCCGGCCCACAGCCCGGCGAACCCGGCCCCCACCCAGGCGCTGGCCTGGGCGAGCACCGCCAGCCGGGCCACGAGCATGGGCTCCACCGGCCGCGCCGCGGCGGCACCGCTGCGCCCGGGGGCCGGACGGCGGTCGCGCTCGGCGGCCAGCCTGGCCCGCAGCGTCCGGGCGCCCAGCCCCTCGGCCGCGGCGAGCAGGCCGAGGGGCACCGGCTGCCACCAGTGCAACGTGGGCAGGCTGCCGTAGGACTGGCGGACGACGAGCCAGGCGACGACGGCGACGCCCACCGCCAGCACGGCCAGGTCACGGCGGGAGACCGGCTTCACGCCAGCTGCTCCCACCGCTCGACACCCTCGACGTCCTCGGGCGGGAGCGCGGCCAGCAGCTCGCGCACCGCACCCCGCCCGGGCAGGACGGCGGCCGGGTCGAGCGCCATCCACGGCACCAGCACGAAGGCGCGCTCGTGTGCCCGCGGGTGCGGCAGGGTCAGCTCCGGGTCCTCCGACAGCACCGGCCGGCCGTCGTCGTCGGTCACGGTGACCACGTCGACGTCCAGCGTCCGCGGTCCGAAGCGGACCCCGCGGGTGCGGCCGGCGGCCTGCTCCAGCTCGTGGGCCAGCGCCAGCCACCCGGCGGCGTCCCGGTCACCGCGGACGACGGCGACCGCATTGAGGTAGGGCGGCTGCTCGACCGGGCCCCACGGGGGCGTCTCGTACAGCACCGAGCGGGCCACCAGCCCCTCCCCCGTCAGCGCCCGCAGCGCGGTGCGCAGGGTGCCGGCCCGGTCGCCCAGGTTGGCCCCCAGCGACAGCACGGCGCGGGTCACCGGCGCTCGCGCCGGATCTGGACGGTCACGTCGTCGAAGGGCACGCCCAGGTCGGCGTCCGGCTTGTGCACGGTGATCTGCACGGCGTCGACCAGCGGGTCGCCCAGGCACACGTCGGCCAGCCGCTGCGCCAGGGTCTCCAGCAGGTCCACCGGCTCGCCGGTGAGCACCGCGTGCAGCGCCTGGGCCAGCTCCGCGTAGTTGACCGTCTTCGCCAGGTCGTCCCCGGCGGCGGCCGGTGCGGTGTCGACGTCGAGCACGGCGTCGACGGAGAAGGTCTGGCCCTGCTCGCGCTCGACGGCGTAGACGCCGTGGTGGGCGTGGGCGGTCAGGCCGCGGACGGCGATCTGGTCAGGCACGGGACCTCCGGTCGGGGGCGGGGTGACGGGTGGTGGCACCCGCGGCGGCGCGGGCGGCACGGACCGCGGCCACGGTACGGACGGCGTCGACGGAGGGGCCGGCGTCGTGCACCCGGACCCCCCAGGCGCCGGCCTCGGCGGCCAGCACGGTGGTGGCCAGCGTGGCGGCGTCGCGCTGCTCGGCCGGGCGGGGGGTGCCCGCGTCGTCGGCGAGCAGCCGGCCCAGGAAGCTCTTGCGGGACGCACCGACCAGCAGCGGCAGACCGAGCCCGACCAGCCGGTCCAGCCCGGCCAGCAGCGCCCAGTTGTGCTCGGCGTTCTTGGCGAACCCCAGGCCGGGGTCCAGCACCAGCTGGGCGGGGTCCACGCCGGCGGCGACGACGTCCTCGACCCGGGCGGTGAGCTCGGCGCAGACCTCGGTCACCACGTCGCCGTAGCGCGCCGCGGCGTGCATCTCCCGGCTGTGCCCCCGCCAGTGCATGAGCACCCAGGGCACCCCCCGCTCGGCGACCAGGGCGGCCATGCCCTCGTCGGCCAGCCCACCGCTGACGTCGTTGACCAGGCCGGCGCCCGCGTCCAGCGCGGCGGCGGCGACCTCGGCCCGGGTGGTGTCCACGCTGACCCGCACCCCGGCGGCGGCCAGCTCACCGATGACCGGCAGCACCCGCTCGCACTCCTGCGCGGCGTCGACCCGGTCGGCACCGGGCCGGGTGGACTCCCCGCCCACGTCGACCCAGTCCGCCCCGGCGGCGTGCAGTGCCAGTCCGTGCGCGACGGCGGTCGGGGTGTCGGCGAAGCAGCCGCCGTCGGAGAAGGAGTCGGGCGTGACGTTGAGGACGCCCATCACCTGGCAGCGGTCCCCGCGCGGCAGAGGCGCGGTCACCGGCCCAGGACGAGGCTCATCGCCTCGGCACGGGTGGCCGCGGACTCCTTGAACACCCCGCGGACCGCGGAGGTCATCGTCCGGGTGCCCGGCTTGCGCACCCCGCGCATGGCCATGCACAGGTGCTCGGCCTCGACCACCACGATGACGCCGCGCGGCTGCAGCGCCGACATCAGCGCGTCGGCGATCTGCTTGGTCATCCGCTCCTGCACCTGGGGGCGCCGGGCGTAGACCTCGACCAGCCGGGCCAGCTTGGACAGCCCGGTCACCCGGCCGTCGGCACCGGGGATGTAGCCGATGTGCGCCACCCCGTGGAAGGGCACCAGGTGGTGCTCGCAGGTCGAGTACAGCGCGATGTCCTTGACCAGGACCAGCTCGTCGTGGTCCTCGTCGAACGTCGTCGCCAGGATCTGCGCCGGGTCCTGGCGGAGACCGGCGAAGGTCTCGGCGTAGGCCCGGGCGACCCGGCCGGGGGTGTCCCGCAGGCCGGGTCGGTCCGGGTCCTCCCCGACCGCGATCAGCAGCTCGCGGACGGCCGCCTCGGCCCGGGCGTGGTCGACGCCGTCGACCGACACCGGGACCGCGAGGTCGGTCACCGGGACTGCGGCGCGCCGGCGTCGCCGACGGGCAGCGGCTTCTCGACGTCCCCGCCGTGGCCGTTGAGCGCCGCGGTGCCGCGGGCCTGCTCGGCCGGGGTGAGCACCGGCGGCCGGTCCGACGGCGTCCGCTTGCCGAAGCCGTTGTAGGGCGCCAGGTTCGGCCGCTTGTCCACCCCGGCGCAGATCCGAGCCATGTCGTCCTTGGTCAGCGTCTCCTTCTCCAGGAGCTCGAGGACCAGGCTGTCCAGCACGTGCCGGTACTCGACCAGGATCTCCCACGCCTCGTCGTGCGCGGCCTCGATGAGGGCGCGCACCTCGGAGTCGATGTCGGCGGCGACGGCCTCGGAGTAGTCCGAGCGGGAGCCCATGTCCCGGCCCATGAAGGGCTGGGCGTCGGAGGTGCCGTACTTGACGGCGCCGAGCTTGGCGCTCATGCCGTACTCGGTGACCATCGACTTGGCCATCGCGGTGGCCTTCTCGATGTCGTTGCCGGCACCGGTGGTCGGCTCGTGGAAGACCAGCTCCTCGGCCGCCCGCCCGCCCAGGGCGTAGGCCAGGGTGTCGATCATCTCCGAGCGGGTCTGGGTGTACTTGTCCTCGGTCGGCAGCACGAGGGTGTGCCCCAGCGAGCGCCCGCGCGGCAGGATCGTCACCTTGTGCACCGGGTCCAGGTTGGGCAGTGCGTGCGCCACCAGGGCGTGCCCGCCCTCGTGGTAGGCGGTGACCTTCTTCTCCTTCTCGCTCATCGCCCGGGTCTTGCGCTCCGGGCCGGCGAGCACGCGGTCGATCGCCTCCTCGAGGGTGGCGTCGGTGATGACGGTGCCGCCGTGCCGGGCGGTGAGCAGCGCGGCCTCGTTGAGCACGTTGGCCAGGTCGGCCCCGGTGAAGCCCGGGGTCCGGCGGGCCAGGGTCTCCAGGTCGACGTCGTCGGCCAGCGGCTTGCCGGTCGCGTGCACCTTCAGGACGGCGACGCGACCGAGCAGGTCGGGCCGGTCGACGGCGATCTGGCGGTCGAAGCGGCCCGGGCGCAGCAGCGCGGGGTCCAGGATGTCGGGCCGGTTGGTCGCGGCGATCATGATGACGCCGCCCTTGACGTCGAAGCCGTCCATCTCGACCAGCATCTGGTTGAGGGTCTGCTCGCGCTCGTCGTGCCCGCCGCCCATGCCGGCGCCGCGGTGCCGGCCCACGGCGTCGATCTCGTCGATGAAGATGATCGCGGGGGCGTTGGTCTTGGCCTGCTCGAACAGGTCACGGACCCGGCTGGCGCCGACGCCGACGAACATCTCGACGAAGTCCGAGCCGGAGATCGAGTAGAACGGCACCCCGGCCTCGCCGGCCACGGCGCGGGCCAGCAGCGTCTTGCCGGTCCCGGGCGGGCCGAAGAGCAGCACGCCCTTGGGGATCTTCGCCCCGATCGCCTGGTACTTGACCGGGTTCTGCAGGAAGTCCTTGATCTCGTGCAGTTCCTCGATGGCCTCGTCGGCGCCGGCGACGTCGGCGAACGTGGTCTTCGGGGTGTCCTTGCTGACCGCCTTGGCCTTGGACTTGCCGAAGGCCATCACGCCGCGGCCGCCGCCCTGCATGGAGCTGAACAGCCAGAACAGCAGGCCCAGGATGATCAGGAAGGGCAGGAAGCTGACCAGGATCGACACCAGCAGGTTGTCCTGGGTGACGTTGGTGTCGAAGCGCACCGGGTCACTGGAGCCGCTGCCGTCGGTGCCGCGCACCAGGTCGTAGACCTGCGAGGAGGCGCCGGCCGGGTACGACGTGGTGATCTTGTCGTTGCCGTCGACCGCGCTCGACAGGTCGATGTCGAGGGTCTGTTCCTTGTCGTTGATCGTGACCCGGTCGACGTTGCCGTCGGCGAACTGGGCCAGGGCCGTGGAGGTGGGCACCTCCTCGTACCCGCCGTTGCCCCGGAAGGCGGGCAGCACGATCGCGACGACCAGGACGACGAGGGCGACCCAGAACCAGACGGAGCGGAAGATCTTCTTGCGTTCCATACACCGATGCCGGGCGGTCCGGGGACGAGACCCGGGGTGCCCGTCGACCCTCCTGATCGTCCGTGGACGCCGCGCGACCCGAGGTGGGCACCTGCGTCGCGAGGGGCGACGTCGTTGGACGCCGACGGTACACCCGGGACCCTGTGCGTCCGCTGCTCAGCGGCTGGACCCCACCTGGAGTGGGGACCGGGGTCAGGAGCTGTAGACCTCGGGCTTGAGGGTCGCGATGTAGGGGAGGTCGCGGTAGCGCTCGGCGTAGTCCAGGCCGTAGCCGACGACGAACTCGTTGGGGATGTCGAAGCCGACGTACTGCACCGGCACGTCCACCTTGACCGCGTCGGGCTTGCGCAGCAGGGCGCACACCTCCAGCGAGGCCGGGCGGCGGCTGCCCAGGTTCTTCAGCAGCCAGGACAGCGTCAGGCCCGAGTCGATGATGTCCTCGAGGACCAGCACGTGCTTGTCGGTGATGTCCCGGTCCAGGTCCTTGAGGATCCGCACGACGCCGGAGGAGCTGGTGGCCGACCCGTAGGAGGACACCGCCATGAACTCCATCTGGGTGGGCAGCTGCAGCGCCCGGGCGAAGTCGCTCATGAAGAGCACGGCGCCCTTGAGGACGCCGACCAGCAGCACCTCGCGGCCGGCGTAGTCCACGGCGATCCGGTCGGCCAGCTCGCGGATCTTGTCCGCGATCTGCTCCTCGGACAGCAGCACGTGGTCGATGTCGGGGCCGTACCCGTGGTCGGGGCCCAGGGGTCCCGCGGGCGCTCCGGCGGGGGTGGCGGGCTCGGTCACGGTGGGGGCTCCTC
>NZ_CEEDOS010000069.1:0-12108 GCF_979256525.1 Klenkia sp. AC732
GGTCACGGCGGGGTGGGACCCCGCCGTGACCAGGTCCGCGACGGCCTGGCGCGGGTCGGCCGAGGTGACCAGGCCCTCCCCCACGAGCACCGCGTCGGCACCGGCGCCGGCGTAGCTGATCAGGTCGTGCGGGCCGCGGACGCCGGAGGCGGCCACCTTGACGACCTCGGTGGGCAGCCCGGGGGCGATGCGCTCGAACGTGGAGCGGTCGACGTCGAGCGTGGTGAGGTCGCGGGCGTTGACCCCGATCACCGAGGCGCCGGCCTCCAGCGCACGGTCGGCCTCGGCCTCGGTGTGCACCTCCACCAGGCCGGTCATGCCCAGGGACTCGATCCGCTCGAGGAGCCCGACCAGGGCGTTCTGCTCCAGGGCGCCGACGATCAGCAGCACGACGTCGGCCCCGCAGGCCCGGGCCTCGTGCACCTGGTAGCTGGACACGACGAAGTCCTTGCACAGCACCGGGACGTCCACGGCTGCGCGCACGGCGGCGAGGTCGGCCTGGGTGCCGTGGAAGCGGCGGCGCTCGGTGAGCACGCTGATCACCCGGGCACCGCCGGCGGCGTACTGCACGGCCAGCGAGGCCGGGTCTGCGATGTCGGCCAGCGCGCCCTTGCTGGGGCTGTTGCGCTTGACCTCGGCGATGACGCCGACGCCGGGGGCACGCAGTGCGGCGAGGGCGTCCAGGGAGGGCCGGGCGTCGCGGGCACGGGCCTGCACCTCGACCAGAGGGGTCGCTGCCTGGCGGGCGGCGACGTCCTCGCGCGCGCCGGCCACGATGTCCATCAGGACGTTCACGCTCGGTCGTCCCCTGGGTTGCTCACTGGATGCCACATCAGGCTGGTCCCCTCACCGGTCGGATCGGTGGACACACTGTAGAGAAGCGGCCCGGCAGCGTCCGCACGGGGTTGCGCTCACCGCCCGGGCTCCCGGGTGGCGTCGTCCCGGGGGTCGTCGGTGGGGTCGGTGCCGTTGTCCAGGGCCTTCCAGGCGGCCTGGTGCCGGTCCTCGGCGGACTCCGGCCGGGACGGCTGCCGGCGGGCGGGCTCGGCGGCGCCGGGGGTGCGCTCGTAGCGCCGTCCCAGGCCTGGCCAGGAGCGGCCACGCAGCACGACGAGGACGCCGGCGACACAGCCGAGCACCCCCGCGACGGCGGCGAGCACCGGCCAGGCGGCACTGGTCGCGACGTCGACGGTGGCCCCGCCCAGCCCGATGACCGAGCCGCCCAGGTCCCCCGTGCCGACGTCGACCGAACCGGTCAGCGCCCGGACGCCGGAGACCACGAGCACGCCACCGGCGACCGCCGTGAGCAGCCCGACGGCGACCCGGCCCCACCCGCGGACCGCGAACAGCGCCACCGCCCCGGCCAGCAGGAGCAGGCCGGTCGCGGGCACCAGCGGGGCCAGCTCACCGCCGGTGAGCACGTCGGCGTAGGGCGGCAGCGGTGGCTGCCGGGTGACGGTCACGTCGGCCCAGGGCTGTCCGCCGGAGGACAGCGCCAACGCGCCGGCCACGGCGCTGAGCAGCACCGCCGCGGTGAGTTCGCGCCGGGTGTCCCGCGCGGGGCGGGCCGGTGTCTCGGGGGGCTGGGTCACGACAGCTCCCGCAGCCCCTCCGCGGTGGCGATGGCCGACAGCACGGCACGGGCCTTGTGCCGGGTCTCGGCCTCCTCGGCGTCGGCGTCGGAGTCCGCGACCACCCCGGCACCGGCCTGCACGTACGCCGTCCCCTGGTGCAGGACGGCGGTGCGGATGGCGATGGCCATGTCCATGTCGCCGCCGGCGTCGAGGTAGCCGACGGTGCCGGCGTACAGCGCCCGGCGGGTGGGCTCCAGGGACTCGATGACCTCCATCGCGCGGGGCTTGGGGGCCCCGGAGACGGTGCCGGCGGGGAAGGTGGCGTCGAAGACGTCCAGCGCGTCCCGGTCGGGGGTCACCTGACCGGCGACCGTGGACACCAGGTGCATCACGTGGCTGTAGCGCTCCACCCGCATGAAGTCCGCGACCTCGACCGTCCCGGGCACGCAGACCCGGCCCAGGTCGTTGCGGGCCAGGTCCACCAGCATCACGTGCTCGGCCCGCTCCTTGGGGTCGGCGAGCAGCTCCTCGGTCAGCCGCGCGTCCTCCTCCGGGGAGCCACCGCGCGGCCGGGTGCCGGCCGGCGGGTGCACGACGGCGTGGTCGCCGGTGACGGTGACCAGCGCCTCGGGCGAGGACCCGACGACGTCGAAGGGCGACTCCCGGCCGGCGAAGCGCAGCAGGTACATGTAGGGCGAGGGGTTGGTCGCCCGCAGCACCCGGTAGAGGTCCAGCGCGTCGACGTCGGTGGGCCGGGAGAACCGCTGGGACAGCACGGTCTGGAACACGTCGCCGGCCCGGACGTGCTCGCGGACGGCCTCCACCCCGGCCTGGAAGCCACCGGGCGGGGTGTTGCTGGCGACCCGGTCGTAGACCGTGCCGGGGTCGGCGGTCACCACGGTCGCCACCCCGGGCGGGGACGCCTGGGTGAGCGCGTGCGCCATGTCGTCGAGCCGGGCCGTGGCGTCCGCGTACGCCTGCGGGGTCCCGGCGAGCGCGTTGGCGATGAGCAGCACGGTGCCGTCGTGGTGGTCGAGGACCGCCAGGTCGGTGACCAGCGTCATCGCCAGCTCGGGCATGCCCAGGTCGTCGACGGCGGTCTGCGGCAGCCGCTCCAGCCGCCGGACGACGTCGTACCCCAGGTACCCGACCAGCCCGCCGGTGAGCGGTGGCAGGTCGGCGGCGTGCGGGGTCGACTCCCGCGGGCTGCGCAACCGCCGGGCCAGCGTCCGGACGGCGTCCAGCGGGTCGGTCGGCAGGTCCTCGGTCAGTCCGGGCAGCGGGTCACCCAGCCACAGCGCGGCGCCGTCGCGCTCGGTGAGCACGCCGGCGCTGCGGACGCCCACGAAGCTGTACCGGGACCACTGCTTCCCCTGCTCGGCGGACTCCAGCAGCACGGTGCCCGGCCGGTTGCCGGCGAGCTTGCGGTAGACCCCGACGGCGGTCTCGGAGTCGGCGAGCAGCCGGCGGGTGACGGGGACGACGGGGCCCGGTGCCGCGGCGAAGTCGGCGGCGGACGGGAGGGTCTCACCCAGCCGCACGGGAGACCTCCAGCGAGCGGTGGAAGCAGGACCGCTCCCCGGTGTGGCAGGCCGGGCCGGTCTGGTCGACCAGCAGCAGCAGGGCGTCGCCGTCGCAGTCGACCCGGACCTCGCGCACCGCCTGGTGGTGCCCGGACGTGGCGCCCTTGACCCAGTACTCGCCCCGGCTGCGCGACCAGTAGGTGGCCTCCCCCGTGGCCAGGGTGCGGCGCAGTGCCTCGTCGTCCATCCAGGCCAGCATCAGCACCTCACCGGTGTCGTGCTGCTGGGCGACGGCGGCGACGAGGCCGTCGGGGGTGCGTCGCAGCAGGTCGGCGACGGCGGGGTCGAGAGCGGGAGACACGCCGACCAGTCTGGCAGCCGCGCGGGGACCCCCCGGTGCCACGGTCCACCCGCGCGGGGACACCGCCCCGCACCCGGGGGGCGGGGGCCGCTGCTGCGTGCTCTGATGTGCCGTGCCCGCCGCGCTGAACCCCCTCACCGCGCGGTTGGCCGACCCCGCGCAGGAGGACCGCTTCCTGGCCACCCAGCTGCCGGGACTGCGCCGGGACGTGCTGCTGGTGGCCGGTCTGGTGCTGGCCTACAACGTGGTCTTCTTCGTGGTCAACCTGCTGCGGGGGCCGGCGTGGGGCCTGGTGGGCCTCACCGACCACGTGGTCGTCGGCGCGGCCAGCGTGGTGCTCGCGCTGGTGGTCCGCCGCACCACCAGCTACCGCACGACGGCCCGGGTGCTGGTCGCGGGGTTCGCCGTCTACGCGGTGGTCGCGCTGGCCCTGGGCGGGGACCGCACGCCCACCGGGTGGCTGCTGCTGAGCCTGCACACGGCGGCGATCCTCTGCCTGCACGCCCGGCTGCCGTTCCCGGTGACCGCCACCCTGGTGCCGGCCTGGTCGGTGGCCAGCCTGCTGGCGGCGACCACGGCCGGCATCGACAGCCGGGACCTGACCACGGCCGTGGCGCTGGTGGGCACCGCCGTCCTGGTGGGGCTGGCGGCGGCCTACCGCGTCGCGGCGCAGGCCCGGCTGCTCTTCGCCCAGACCGAGGCCCTGGAGCGGCAGACCACCCTGGACCCGGTGACCGGTCTGCCCAACCGGCGGGGCTGGGAGGAGGCGTTGCAGCGGGAGTGGGAGCGGTGCGCCCGGGAGGGCACCCCGCTGGGCCTGGTGGTCGTCGACGTGGACCACTTCAAGCAGGTCAACGACACCTTCGGCCACGCCGCGGGCGACCGCGCACTGGTCGTGGTGGCCGGGCTGCTCTCGGCGGCGCTGCGGCGCCCCGGCGACCTCGCCGCCCGGATCGGCGGGGACGAGTTCGCCCTCCTGCTGCCCGGGACCGACGCCGAGGGCACCGCGTCCACCGCGAGCCGTCTGCTGGCCGACGCACGGCGGGCCCGGGCCGCCGCCCCCGACGACGCCGCGGAGGCCGGGCTCACCGTGAGCGTCGGCGTGCACTGCACGCGGCCCCGCACCGCGGGCGCCGCCGAGACCGCCGCGGCGGTGTCGGCCGCGGACGCCGCCCTGTACCGGGCCAAGGCCGCCGGCCGCGACCAGGTCGCCGGCGCCAGCTGACCCGACAGGTGGGTCCGGCCCCCCTCAGAGGGCCGCGGCGACCGCCCGTCCGGCGACCCGGCCGGAGAACAGGCACCCGCCGAGGAACGTGCCCTCCAGCGAGCGGTAGCCGTGCATGCCGCCCCCGCCGAACCCGGACACCTCCCCGGCCGCGTACAGCCCCGGGAACACCTCGCCGCCGGGCTGGAGCACCCGGCCGGAGAGGTCGGTCTCCAGCCCGCCCAGGGTCTTGCGGGTGAGCAGGTTGAGCCGGACGGCGATCAGCGGGCCCGCCTCGGGGTCCAGCATCCGGTGCGGCGGGACGACCCGGATCAGCTTGTCGCCCAGGAACCGGCGGGCGGCCCGGATGGCGGTGACCTGGCCGTCCTTGGAGAAGCGGTTGGCCGTCTCGCGGTCCCGGGCGACGATCTCGGCCTCGACGACGGCGGCGTCCAGGTGCGGGGTGTCGCCCGTGACCCGGTTCATCCCGGCGACCAGCTCGGCGACGGTCGGGGCGGTCACGAAGTCCACGCCCCGGTCCAGGAACGCCCGCACCGGCGCGGCCGGGCCGCCGCGCACCCGGGTGAGCAGGAGCTTGAGGTCCTTGCCCGTCAGGTCCGGGTTCTGCTCGGAGCCCGACAGGGTGAACTCCTTCTCCACGATCTTCCGGTCCAGCACGAACCAGGTGTGCTCGTGACCGGTGGTGCCGATGTGCGCGAGGGTCCCCAGGGTGTCGAAGCCGGGGTAGAGCGGGACGGGCAGCCGCTTGCCGGTGGCGTCGAGCCAGAGCGAGCTGGGCCCGGGCAGGATCCGGATGCCGTGCCGGGCCCAGATCGGGTCCCAGTTCTCGATGCCCTCCGTGTAGTGCCACATCCGGTCGGGGTTGACCACGCTGGCGCCCGCGGCCTCGGTGGCCTGCAGCATCCGGCCGTCCACGTGCGCCGGGACCCCGGACAGCAGCCGCTCCGGGACCGGGCCGAGCCTGGCCGGCCAGTTGGCGCGCACCAGGTCGTGGTTGGCCCCGATCCCCCCGGAGGTGACGACGACGGCCTGCGCGCCGAGCTCGAACTCCCCCACCTCGGTCCGCGAGGTGGCCTCACCACGGGCCGCGGACGACGGTTCGAGCACCCCGCCGCGCACGCCGGTGACGGCGCCGTCGGTGACGACCAGGGCGTCCACCCGGTGCCGGAACCGGACGTCGACCAGGCCGCGGGCAACGGCCTCTCGCACCCGCCGCGCGAAGGGCTCGACGATGGCCGGGCCGGTGCCCCAGACGATGTGGAAGCGGGGCACCGAGTTGCCGTGGCCGGTGGCGGTGTAGCCGCCCCGCTCGGCCCAGCCGACGACGGGGAAGAAGCGGATGCCCTGCTCCCGCAGCCAGGCGCGCTTCTCCCCCGCGGCGAACTGCAGGTAGGCCTCGGCCCACTGCCGGGGCCAGTGGTCCTCGGGCCGGTCGAACCCGGCGGTGCCCGACCAGTCCTGCCGGGCGAGCTCCAGGGAGTCCCGCACCCGCAGCCGGCGTTGCTCGGGCGAGTCGACCAGGAACAGCCCACCGAAGGACCAGAACGCCTGTCCGCCCAGGTTCGCCTCGGGCTCCTGGTCCAGCAGGAGGACCCGCTTGCCGGCGTCGGCGAGCTCGGCGGTGGCGACGAGACCGGCCAGGCCGGCCCCCACCACGATGACGTCAGCGGTGTCGGTGGTCACACCGGGGAGGTTAGCCCGGGGTGCCCCGGCGCCGGGTCCACTCCCGGACCGGCCGCTGGCACGCCAGGACGAGGGCCCCGATCGGGCCGACGGTCATCAGCACCGCCCACCAGGTGGCCCGTCCCCCGCCGAGGGAGCCGAAGAGCACGGCGATCCCCAGCAGCCCCAGCAACGGGGGGATGCTGCCCAGGGCCAGCACCAGCCAGCCCCGCGCCCGACCCAGCAGCACCAGCACGGCACCGACCGCGACCCAGACCGCCATGGCCACCAGGACGCCGGCCGGCCAGCCCGGCACCTCGTCGAACCCCGCGCCGGGGTCGACCAGCAGCCAGGTCAGGTACGCCAGCTCCAGCACCACCAGGCCGCCGAAGACCGCCGCGAACGGCACGAGCAGTGGGCGTCCGGGTTGCAGCGGGGCACGGGTGCCGCGCTGCGGGGCAGGACGCGCGGCGCGGGGCGAGCGCCGCACCGGCGCGCTCGGACGGGGCTGCTTGGCCATGGCGGGTGAGCCTAGGGGGCCGGGTCCGGCACGGACCGTCGGTCCTCGTGCCGCCTCGAGGCCAACCAGCTGCCCGTGGCCGGCAGCCACACGCACACCACTGCCGCGACGGCCGACACGCAGAGGGCCGACGGCCAGAGGAGCTCGCCGACCGACCAGACGTCCAGGCCCGTGGACGCGTACGCGGCGGTGAGCAGGGTCAGTCCCGCGGTGAGTGCGTCCCGGCTCCGCCCCGCGCACAGCCGGTGCGTCCCCACCAACGTCAGGACGCACCCCGCTGCGAGCGGTGCCCCCGTCGGGAGGAAGGCGGCAGCGAGGGCGAAGGGCATCAGCAGGACCGCGTACACGCCGAGGAGGACGGACAGCACCACGGCAGTGACGGCCGGTCCGGGCATCGACGGGGCGGGGACCGGCTCGGGGCCGGACGAGGTGGTCATGCAGTCCAGCCTCGGGGCGACGACGTCACCCCGAGGGGCGCCGTCGCGGTCTGTGGATCCAGCCCGTCGTGTGGACGACGGCCGGCACGGAGCGCCCGGGTGTGCACGGTGGACCACCCCGTGATCCACAACGCGCTTGACCTGCCCCCCGGCGGGGCAAGAGGTGGGCATGGCAGCCAAGGACATCGTGCACTTCGACATCGCGACCGTGGCCGAGAAGAGCGCCGACTTCCGTCGCGTGCTCTGGACCGGCGAGCACTCCCAGCTGGTGATCATGACCATCCCGCCGGGTGGCGAGATCGGCGAGGAGACCCACGACGAGAACGACCAGATCCTGTCCTTCGTCAGCGGCGTCGGGAAGGCCGTGATCGAGGGTTCGTCCAAGACGGTCAAGCCGGGCGAGATCGTCGTCGTCCCGGCCGGGACCAAGCACAACTTCGTCAACGACGGCCCGAACCCGTGGGTGCTCTACACCGTCTACGGCCCGGCCGACCACGCCGACGGCGCGGTGCACCACACCAAGGAGGAGGCCGACGAGCTCGAGGAGTCCGGCCAGGACGAGCCGCCGACCAGCTGACCCACCCCGCCGGGCGGCGACCCAGTGCCGGACGACGGGCAGCGAGCCCAGCACGACCGCCAGCAGCGGTCCACCGCCGAGCCACAGGAGGGCCGCCGGGTCCTCGCGCAGGTCACCGGCGGCCAGCCCCACCCCGACGAAGCCGACGCACAGCGCCGAACCCAGCACGAGCACCAGCCAGGACCGACCGGTCAGCAGCAGCACCGCACCGACCAGCACGAGCAGGAACGCCACCGCCGGCACCGCACCGAGCACCGCACCGCGCCAGTCCTCGTAGCCCAGGGACAACAGCCCCACGAAGAGCGCGAAGAACGCGACCGGGAGCGCACCGACCAGGCCACAGCCCGCGGCGAGCCAGGCGACGACCGGGGCGACCCGGCGGACGGGGGCGGCAGGGACGGTGACCGTGGACATGCCCGGGAACCTAGGTCCCTGACCAGCCCGGACGCCGCCGACGCGCCCACGCGCAGCGCACGGGAGGGGCGGCCGTCGACGGCGACGAGCGGTGTCAGGCCGGCGTGCGGGCGGCCCCGGACGACCGGCGCCAGGAGGCGTGCAGCCCGGCGTAGACCCCCGGTGCATCGACCAGCTCGGCGTGCGTGCCCCGCTGCACGACCCGGCCGGCGTCCACGACCAGCACCTCGTCGGCCCGCTCGGCGGTGGACAGCCGGTGCGCGATGGTGATCGTCGTCCGACCGCTGGTGAGGGTGTCCAGGGCCCGGGTGAGCCGGGCCTCGGTCGCCGGGTCGACGGCGCTGGTGGCCTCGTCCAGCACCAGCAGGTCGGGGTCGGCGACGTAGGCGCGGGCGACGGCGACCAGCTGCCGCTCCCCCGCCGACAACGACTCCCCGCGCTGCCCGACCGCCGTCGCCACGCCGTCGGTCAGGCCCTCCACCCAGTCACCCAGACCCAGCTCGTCGAAGGCGGCGGCGACGTGCGCGTCGGTCATCCCGGGCTTGCCGTAGCGGACGTTGTCGGCCACCGAGGCGTCGAAGAGGAACCCGTCCTGGGGGACCATCACCACGCGCTCGCGCAGCGAGGCGAACGCGATCTCCGCCAGCGGCACGCCGCCGACCAGCACCCGGCCGGAGCTGGGGTCCATCAGCCGGGTGAGCAGCTTGGCGAAGGTGGTCTTGCCCGAGCCGGTCTCGCCCACGACGGCGACCCGGGTGCGCGGGGCGATCTCCAGGTCGACGTCGTCCAGGGCCGGGCGGGCGCCCGGGGCGTAGCGGAAGACGACGTGGGAGAACCGGACGCCCAGCGGCCCCTCGGGGAGCGCCCGGCCGTCGACCGGGTCCTGGACGTCGGGCTCGGTGTCCAGCACGTCGAGGACCCGGCGGAACCCGGCGACGGCGTTCTGCGCCTCGTTGAGCACCTCGCTGGCGGTCTGGACGGGTGCGACGAAGAGGGTGACCAGGAAGAGGAAGGCGATCAGGGTGCCGGCCGAGATCTGGCCCCCGATGCCCAGCAGCACTCCGACCACGACCACCGCGGCGTTGGCGACGGCGGCGACGAACTCGCCGCTGACGTACACCCCGGCGGTGGTCTTCTGGGCCTGCACCGAGGCCTGGTAGTGCCGGTCGATGGCGGCGTCGATCCGGGCGGCGGTGCGGCCGCGGATGCCGTAGGCGCGCACGGTGGGGGCGCCGACGACGGACTCCCCGACCGCGGCCAGCACGTCGCCGACCCGCTCGCGGACGACGCCGTAGACCGCGGCCAACCGCTTGGCGAACCACTTGACCGCGAAGCCCAGCGGGATGAAGCAGACCAGCACCAGCAGGGTCAGCTGCCAGGAGTAGACGGCCATGACCACGGTGGCGACGACGAGCTGGCCCAGGCTGACCAGGCCGAGCACACCGCCCCACTGCATGAAGACCGACAGCTGGTCGACGTCGCTGGTGACCCGGGAGACCAGGTTGCCGCGGCGCTCGCCCTGCTGGTGCAGCACGGAGAGGTCGTGCACGTGCCGGAAGGCGCGCACCCGCAGGTTGGCCAGCGCGGTCTCGGTGGTGCGGAAGAGCCGGACGTTCATCCGGTAGACCGCGACCGCGGTGACCAGCACGACCAGCGCGCAGACCGCGACGAGTTCGCGGACCAGCGGGATGTCCGGGCCGCCGGCGGCACCCAGACCGCGGTCCAGGGTCTGCTGCACCGCGATCGGGACGACGACCCGGCCGGCGGTGGCGAGCAGGGCGAGGGCGAAGGTGGCGGGCAGACCGCGGCGGAACTCCGGCATCATCCGCAGGCCGCGCCGCAGCGTGGCGGTGGCGGTCTCGGTGGGCCGTTCGGTGAGCCCGGTGGCGGGCTCGGCGACGGCGGTCACGCCTGGGCCCCGGCGGGCTCGGGCTCGGCGGCGGTGACGGCGTCCGGTGGCTGGTAGGCCTGGACGAGCCGCGCGTAGCCGGGCACCTGGGCCAGCAGCTCGGCGTGGCTGCCGCGGGCCACGAGCCGGCCGCGGTCGATCCACACGACCTCGTCGGCCAGCGAGATGGTGGCCTGCCGGTAGGCGACCACGACCACGGTCGCCGGCTGGTCGGTGTTGCGCAGTGCGTCCAGGATCCGCGCCTCGACGCTGGGGTCCACGGCGCTGGTGGCGTCGTCCATGACCAGCAGCCGGGGCCGGCGGACGACGGCGCGGGCCAGGGCCAGGCGCTGACGCTGGCCGCCGGACAGGCTGGCGCCGCGCTCACCGACGCGGGTGTCCAGGCCCTCGGGCAGCCGGTCGACGAAGTCCTCGGCGGCGGCGACGCGCAGTGCGGCGTGCACCTCGTCGTCGCCGATGTCGGCGCCCAGGGTGATGTTGCCGCGGACGGTGTCGTCGAAGAGGAAGGTGCCCTGGGCGACGAAGGCCGCCTGGGTGGAGACCTCGCCCTCACGCAGGCTGCGCACGTCGACGCCGTCCAGCAGGACCTCGCCGGAGTGCGGGTCGACCAGCCGGACCAGCAGCCCGGCCAGCGTGGACTTGCCCGAGCCGGTGGGGCCGACGACGGCGACGGTGCGGCCGGCCTCGACGTCGAAGGTGACCCCGTGCAGGACGCGGTTGGTCCGCCCGTCGGCGTCGGTGTGCCCGAAGTCGACAGCGCGGACGCCGACCCCGGCACCGGTGGGGCCGCCGGCGGCGGCGTCCGGGCCGTGGGGGGTCTCCCCCTCGGCCGCCAGGACCGGGGCGACCCGGTCGTAGCCGGCCAGTGCGCGGGGCAGGTCGGCGAGGACCCAGCCGATGGCCCGGATCGGCAGCGCGAGCAGGGTGAACAGGTAGGCGATGGAGACCAGGTCGCCGGCGTTGGTGGACCCGGTGGCGACCTGGTTGGCCCCGACCAGCAGGACGGCGAGGGTGCCCAGGTTGGGCAGCGCCTCCATCATCGGGTCGAACAGCCCACGGACCCGGCCGACGGCGACCAGGCCGTCGCGCAGCTCGTCGGCACGGACGCCGAAGCGCTCGGTCTCGGCGGCCTCCCGGCCCAGCGTCTTGACCACGAGGGCGGCGTCGAAGGACTCGTGGGCGATCTCGGAGACCTCGGCGCGCAGCTGCTGCGCGCGGGCCATCCGCGGGCTCATCACCTGGGAGTAGACGGCGTTGGCCAGGAAGACCAGCGGGAAGACGACCAGCCCGACGACGGCCAGCAGCGGGTCGGTGAGGAACAGTGCGACCACGGTGATGACCACCATGACGATCGCACCGCAGGCGAAGGGCAGCGGGGCGACGAAGAACCAGCTGGCCTCGACGTCGGAGTTGGCGTTGGACAGCAGCTGGCCGGTGGGGTGGCGCTGGTGCCAGGACAGCGGGAGCCGCAGGTACTGCCCGGTGACCCGGCGCCGGTACTCGGCCTGCAGCCGGAAGCTCATGATCCCGGCGAAGAGCCGGCGGCCGATGATCCCGACGATCTTGAGGACGGCGACGCCGAGGATGGCCAGCGTGGCCAGCCACAGCGCCCCGGCGGTGACCGAGCCGCGCTCGAAGCTGGGCAGCACCAGGCGCTCGGTGATGCCGCCGATGACGTAGGCGCTGGCCACGGTCATGGCGCCGTACAGGCTGCTGCCCAGCACGGCGAGGGTGAACATGCCCGGCTGCTCGCGGACGGCCTTGGCCACGTGCCGGAAGCCGCGGCGGACGACCTTCTTCTGCTCCCGCTCGCTGCGGACGGTGACGTCGCCGGTGCGGGTCCGTCCGGCCGGGACGGCGGAGGGAGGGGCGTTCTCGGGCGTGGGGGTGGTGACCTGCTCCGGGG
>NZ_CEEDOS010000070.1:0-11506 GCF_979256525.1 Klenkia sp. AC732
CCCGCCACCGGTCCCGGCCCCGCGACGGGCCCCGGCCCCGCGACGGGCCCCGGGCCCTCGACGGGTCCGGGCACCGGACCGGTCGGCGGCCGTGCCGCGGGCCGGGCCGAGCGACAGGCCGCCGACGCCGTCCGGCGCCGCGAGGAACGCCGACGCGGCGTCACCGCGTTGCCGGTCCCGGACGAGGAGGACCGCCGCCGCGGGTCCCGTGGCCTGGTGATCGGGCTCGTCGCCGTCGTCGTCGTGGCCCTGGTGCTGCTGTCGGTGTGGTCGTTCTCCCGACCGGACACCGGCGAGGCCTCTGCCAGCCGGCCGGCGCCGACCACCTCCGCGGCCGCGACGACCACCCCGGCCCCGGCCGCCGCACCCGCACCGACCACGGCGGCGGCGCCGGTGGCCACCGGTCCGGTCTTCGCGCCGGTCTCGGTGCTCAACAGCGCCGGCATCTCCGGGTTGGCCGCCGACATCGGTGACGCCCTCACCGGCGGCGGCTGGGAGATCCGCACGCTGGGCGCCTACAGCTCGCAGGACGTCGCCACCACGACCGTCTACTACACCGAGGGCGACACCGCCCAGCAGCAGGCGGCGGAGTCCCTGGTGGCCCAGTTCCCCGAGGTCAGCGGCCCGGCGGTGCGGTTCTTCGAGATCCCCGACCTGCCCGACCCCGGGATCGTGGTCATCGCGACGGGCAGCTGGCAGCCCTGAGCGGGACCCTGCCGGCCTGACGCCGTCCCGCCCGAGGACGGGCCCGGCGCACAGTCCGGTCACAGGCTCGCCGTCCGCGGAACACAGCCCGTCCCCCGACCGTTCACCGCCCGTGCGTCCCACCCGCGGGCTCGTGCGACCCAGCCCGCGCCCCGGCGCACGCGCGACGGTCGCCGCCCTCACCACCGCCCTGCTCTCCGCCGCGCTGCTGGCCGTCCCGTTCGCGGGCACCGCCACGGCCGCCGACGACGTGACCACCGAGGACGCCACGGTGCCCTCGGGCACCGGCGCGGACGCCGTCGAGCTGGACACCACGGTCTACGTGCCGTCCTCGGCCACCGCGCAGGACCCGGCGCCGGCCGTCGTCCTGGCGCACGGTTTCGGCGGGAGCAAGGACTCGGTGGCCGGCGACGCCCAGGACCTGGCCGCCCGGGGCTACGTCGTGCTGGCGTACTCGGCGCGGGGGTTCGGCGACAGCACCGGGCAGATCGGCCTGGACGACCCGGACTTCGAGGTGGCCGACGTCTCGACCCTGCTCGACGTGCTCGCCGAGCGGGACGACGTGCTGCTCGACGGTCCCGGCGACCCGCGGGTCGGGCTGTCGGGTGTGAGCTACGGCGGGGCGGTGTCCCTGCTGGGCGCCGCCTACGACGACCGGGTCGACGCGATCGCCCCGCGGATCACCTGGAACTCCCTGACCAGCGCGCTGTTCCCCTCCCAGGCCGGTGCCGTGGACGGCAACACCGTGGCCGCGACCCCGGCCACCGGGGACGCCGGGGTGTTCAAGCGGCTGTGGTCCGGGCTGTTCTTCGGGGCGGGCTCCGTGCCCACCGGGGACGGCCTGCTGGCCTCGCTGACCGGCGGCGCCACCGCCGAGGACGGGGCGGCCTCGCTGCCCCAGATCGACCCGAGCACGCTGGACTCCGCCGCCGTCGAGCAGGCACTGACCTGCGGTCGGTTCCGCGCGGACGTCTGCGCGGCCTACCAGTCCGCGGCGGCCAGCGGCACGCTCACCCCGGAGATCGCCGCGATCCTGGACCGCTCGTCCCCGGCCGGCGTGCTGGACCGGATCACCGCGCCGACCCTGCTGGTGCAGGGCACCCAGGACTCGCTGTTCGGGCTGGGCCAGGCCGACGCCAACGCCCGCGGGATCGCCGCCAAGGGCACCCCGGTGAGCGTGGTCTGGTACGACGGCGGCCACGACGAGAGCGCCTCGGAGGGCACCACCGAGGACCTGCGCGAACTCGTCGCCGGCTGGTTCGACTTCCACCTGCGCGAGCAGGGCGAGGACCCGGGCACCGGCTTCAGCTACCCGGTGCCCACCGGCGTCGGTGCCGCGGTCGGCAGCGTGCAGGGCGGGTCGCAGACCGAGGAGGCCGCGGCCTACCCGGGCATCGGTGACGCGCAGCCCGCCGAGCGCGTCTCGGTGCCGTTGTCGGGCACCGTGTTCCCCGTCGTCACACCGCCGGGGGGCAACCCGGCCGCGATCACCACGGTGCCCGGACTGGGTGCGGTCACCGCCGCCCTGGGCGGGACGACGGTGGAGATCCCCGGCCAGTTCGCCGCGTTCGACTCCGCGCCGCTCGACGCCGCCACCGACGTGGTCGGTGCCTCCACGGTGACGCTGGCCGTGTCCTCGCCGACCGGGACCGCGACGCTGTTCGCCAAGCTCTACGACGTGGCCGCCGACGGCTCGCAGACCCTGCCGTCGGGGCTGGTCGCTCCGCTGGCGCTGACCGGGCTGTCCACCGACCCGACCGCCCCCACCGAGGTCGAGGTGACGCTGCCCGGGATCGTGCACCGGTTCGAGACCGGTCACGTGATGCGCGTGCTGGTCTCCTCCACCGACCAGGCGTTCGCCGCCCCGGCCGAGGCCGGGGTCTACACCGTCGCGCTGGCCGACGGCGCGGCGCTGGCGGCACCGACCGTCGACGGCGCCGTGGTGGGGGAGTCCTCCTCCTCGCGCTGGTGGGTGCTGCTGGGCGTGCTGGCCGGCCTGGGCGTGCTGGGGGTGGTCGTGGCGAGGCTGTGGGGTGCCCGGCGCCGCCGGCAGCTCTCGGTCGTCGAGCCCGACGGTGAGGACGTGCCGCTGCGCTTCGAGGGCGTCACCAAGTCCTACAAGGACGGCTTCACCGCCGTCCGGGGCCTGTCCTTCGAGGTCCGCCGCGGCCAGGTGCTGGGCCTGCTGGGCCCCAACGGCGCCGGCAAGACCACCTCGCTGCGGATGCTCATGGGCCTCATCCGGCCGACGGAGGGCACCATCTCCGTCTTCGGCCACCCGGCGAGCCCGGGCGCCCCGGTGCTGTCCCGGCTCGGCTCCTTCGTGGAGGGCACCGGGCTGCAGCCGCACCTGAGCGGCCGGGACAACCTGGAGCTGTACTGGGCCGCGACCGGCCGGCCGGCCGAGGACGCCCACCTGGACGAGGCCATCGCGATCGCGGGCCTCGGGACGGCGCTGGACAAGCGGGTCCGGTCCTACTCCCAGGGCATGCGCCAGCGCGTGGCCATCGCCCAGGCCATGCTGGGGCTGCCGGACCTGCTGGTCCTCGACGAGCCCACCAACGGGCTGGACCCGCCGCAGATCCACGCCATGCGCGAGGTGCTGCAGGACTACGCGAAGACCGGTCGCACGGTCATCGTGAGCAGCCACCTGCTGGCCGAGATCGAGCAGACCTGCAGCCACGTCGTCGTGATGGCCAAGGGCCAGAAGGTCGCCGAGGGCACGGTCGAGGAGATCATCGGCACCGGCGGCGCCGTGCTGGTCGTGCTGGACGACCCGGCCGACACCGACCGCGCCGTCGAGGTGCTGGGCGCCCTGCCGGGGACCTCGGTCGAACGCTCGGACGAGGGCCTGGTGCTCGAGCTCGGCGGCACCAGCCGGGCGGCCGCCGTCACCGCCCTGGTGGGCGCCGGCATCGGCGTCGACCAGGTCACCCCGCGCCGCCGCCTGGAGGACGCGTTCCTGTCGTTGGTGGGGGAGAGCTCGTGAGCACCGTCCAGTCCACCGGGGCCGTCGCCGGCTACCGGCCCGAGCGCACCCTGCGTCTGTCGGTCGAGCTGCGCCGGCAGTTCAAACGGCGACGCACCATCGGCGTCTTCGCGCTGATGGTCGCGCTGCCGCTGCTGCTCATCGCCGCCCTCCAGCTGGGCGCCAGCGAGGACGCGCAGTCCAACAGCCGGCTCAACCTGGTGGACGTCGCGACGTCGTCCGGGCTGAACTTCACCCTCTTCGTGCTGTTCGCGACGACGTCGTTCTTCCTGGTCGTGGTGTACGCGTTGTTCTTCGGCGACACCGTGGCCAGCGAGGCCCAGTGGGGGTCGCTGCGCTACGCGCTGGCCACCCCGGTCCCGCGGATGCGGCTGCTCCGGCAGAAGTGGCTGGCCGCGCTGGTGATGTCGGTGGCGGCGCTGCTGACGGTGACCGTGGTGGCCGTCGTCGCGGGCGGGATCGCGTTCGGGTTCGAGGACATCCAGACGCCGATCGGCATCACCATCGGCCAGGGCGACGGGCTGCTCCGGCTGGCCGGGATGGTCGGCTACCTCGCCGTGCACCTGCTCGTCGTCGGCACGCTGGCGTTCTGGCTGTCCACGGTCACCGACGCGCCGCTGGCCGCCGTCGGCGGGTCGGTGTTCACGATGTTCGTCTTCGCGATCCTCGACCAGGTCGAGCAGCTGGGCAGCGTCCGGGACTACTTCCCGACGGCGGAGGAGTTCGCCTGGACGGACCTGCTGCAGACCCCGGTCGACAGCGGTGACCTCTACCGCGGCGTCATCCAGTCGCTGCTCTACGCCGCGGTGTTCACCGCGCTGGCCTTCCGGCACTTCGCCCGCCGCGACGTCACCAGCTGAGGGAGGGCCCCAGCGGGGTCAGAGCGAGGCGCGGACGGCCTGGGCCCAGCCCTCGCCCATCGGGGCGTGGGTGGCGGTGGCGTTCGGCAGGGCCGCGATGGCCGCCGGCATCCCCTCCACCGCGGCGCCGTTGGCGGTGATCCACAGCCGGCCGACCGACGGCGCCATCTCCAGGTCGCTGACGGAGTCCCCGACGGCGACGGCGTCGGCGGGGTCGATGCCCCGGCGGGCCAGGTCCCAGGCGATGGCCGCGCCCTTGTCGATGCCGCGCGGCATCAGGTGGTAGACGTGCGGGTCGGTGCCGTCGCCGTCGCCGTCGCCGTCCAGCGTCATCCGTGAGGTGCGCGGGACGCGGCCGTTGTCCTTGACCGTCAGCCAGCCCCAGCCACGTGCGGCCAGCCAGTCGTCGACCGCGACGGTGTCCAGCCAGCCGCGGAGCAGGGCGTCGGCAGAGTGCGTGGCGTGCCAGGGCGCGTGCCACTCCACCCGGCCGGGGTGCTCGGCCAGCAGGGCGTCGACCACCCCGAGCGAGGCGAGCACGTCCATCGGGGTGCGACCGGCGTGCTCCTCGGGCAGGGCACCGGTGAGCAGGTGGGTCTCCCGGCCGCCGTCCCAGCTGACCAGCGAGCCCAGCTCGGCGACGTGGCCGTCGACGGCGAAGACCCGGCCGGCCTCCAGCAGCTGGGCGTGGGTGCGCCCGGACACCAGCACCAGCGGCACCCCGGCCCGGTGCAGGTCCAGCAGGGCGGCGGCGGGGGAGTCGGTCAGCTCGCGGCCGGCGGTGTGGAAGAAGGAGCCCCGCGGCCCCACCATCGTGCCGTCGAGGTCGGTGTACACGATCGCGGCGGTCATGCAGGTCATCCTGCCGGAGCCCCTGGTCCGGTACGGTGGCCGACGTTCCACTCATCACGAGGGGCAGAGGGACACGGCCCGCTGAAGCCCCGGCAACCACCGCCCGCACCCACGCGGGCAGCAGGTGCCCCTTCCGTCCTGCGCGGCTCGACGGCCCGACGCGGGGAAGATGAGGAGGTAGTCGTCGTATGACCATGACCGCTCCCACTGCCACCGGCGCGATCGCGCAGCCGGTGCCCCCGAACCCCGCCCGCGGCCTGGTGTGCCGCAACTGCGGTGCCACGTTCGGCCTGATCGCCGAGCACGCGTGTGCCGAGTGCTTCGGTCCGCTGGAGGTCGACTACGACCCCGAGCTGATGCGCGCGGTGACCCGCGAGCAGATCGAGGCCGGCCCGCAGAACATCTGGCGCTACAGCGCGTTGCTGCCCACCGGTCAGGACCCGGACTCCCGGGTCAGCCTGGACCCGGGCATGACCCCGCTGGTGCGCGCCCAGCGCCTGGGTGACGAGCTGGGCTTCACCGCCCCGCTGTGGGTCAAGGACGACTCGGCCAACCCGACGCACTCCTTCAAGGACCGGGTGGTCAGCCTGGCCGCGACGGCGGCCAAGGGCTTCGGGTACGCCAAGATCGCCTGCGCCTCGACCGGCAACCTGGCGAACTCGGTGGCCGCGCACGCCGCCCGCAACGGGCTGCCCTCCTTCGTCTTCGTGCCCAGCGACCTGGAGCCGGGGAAGATCGTCCAGTCCGCGGTCTACGGCCAGGCGCTGATCGCCGTCGACGGCTCCTACGACGAGGTCAACCGGCTCACCAGCGAGCTCGCCGAGACCGACGAGTTCGAGGACTGCGCGTTCGTCAACCAGAACGTGCGCCCCTACTACGCCGAGGGGTCCAAGACCGTCGGCTACGAGATCGCCGAGCAGCTCGGCTGGCGGATCCCGGCCCAGGTGGTCATCCCGATGGCGTCGGGGTCGCTGCTGACCAAGGTGGACAAGGCCTTCCGCGAGCTGTCGGCCGCCGGGATCGTCGAGGCCACCGAGTGGAAGGTCTTCGGCGCGCAGTCCGCCGGTTGCGACCCGATCGCCACCGCGTTCGAGAACGGCTGGGACGTCGTCAAGCCGGTCAAGCCGACCGGGATCGCCAAGTCGCTGAACATCGGCAACCCCGCCGACGGGCCCTACGCCCTGGACGCCATCCGGCGCACCGGCGGCTCGGTCGGCCGGGTCGGGGACGCCGAGATCGTCGAGGGCATCCGGGACCTGGCCCGGACCACCGGGGTCTTCGCCGAGACCGCCGGCGGGGTGACGACGGCGGTGCTGCGCCAGCTGGTGGAGCGTGGCCTGCTGGACCCGGCCGCGGAGACCGTCGTGCTGAACACCGGGGAGGGTCTGAAGACCCTGGACCCGCTGATGCCCGTCGTGGGCCCCACCCACCGGGTGGACCCCTCGCTGCGCTCGCTGCGCCAGGCCGGCCTCATCTCCTGAGGTCGGCGGCACCCTCCCTCCTCGGGGGGAGGGTGCCCGCACTGCTCAAGACCGGCCCGCTCGTGTCGATGTAGAACGCATTCGTCCGGAATAGTTCCGGACGGTGAGATGCGGGAGACGCGATGAGCATGTCCGGATGGTCCGTGGGCTCCACGCCCGTGCCGGCGCCGGTGTCCGACCGGCCCGGTCTGGGGCAGGCGTTCGCCGCCACCGCCGGGGTGGCGGTGTCCGACCTCGCCGGTACCGAGGACTTCGACGTCTTCACCGTGGCCCGGATGACCGACCGGTCCTGGACCGGTGTGACGTCCCGGTCCAGGACCGGGCCGGCCCTCGTGGGCCACCCGGTCCCGGTCGAGCAGAGCGCCTGCCACCACCTGCTGGTCGGCCGGCGGCCCGTGCTGGCCCGCGACCTGCGCCGGCACACCGACCCCGAGCTGCGGGCCGTCGGCCGCCAGCACGGCGTCTCCGCCTACGTCGGTGCCCCGCTCCGCCGGTTCGACGGGCAGCTGCTGGGCAGCGTGTGCGGGTACTCCGCGGCGCGCTGGACGGGCGTCGACCACGACCGGCTCGCGGCGCGCCTCGCGCTGGTCGCCGACGTCCTGGGCCGGGAGCTGGCCACCGCGCTGGACGCCGTGGTCGACGACCGGCGGGCGGGCATCGAGCAGGCCCTCCGCAGCCGGGACGACGTCACCGGCCTGCCCGACCGGCGCGGCTGGGGCCTGCTGCTGCACGACGAGGCGGAGCGGGCGGTGCACCTGGCCGAGGACCTCTCCGTGGTGCTGGTCGACATCGGTCTGGTGCGCACCGCCCGCGGTCTGCGGCGCGCGGGGCACGTGCTCCGCGAGGCGCTCGGCGAGGTCGCGTTGAGCCGGGTCGGTGGCCGTCAGTTCGGCGTCGTCGGCGGGGACCTCGACGACCTCGACCCGGGCGCGACCGCCGTCCTCGCCCAGGACGCCCTGCGTGCGGCCGGGTACACGGCCACCGCGGGCTGGGCGGTCCGGGAACCCCAGGAGGACGTCGTCGGGACCTGGCGCCGGGCAGAGGACGCCCTGCTGCGGGTCCGGGCCGGGCGGGTCTCGGGCTGACCCCGCCACCCGGTGGTCGCACGCCCCGGATCACCTGCCGATAAGGCAGTTGTCGATCCGGAACGACGCGATACGGGAACAGAGGTGGGTCGTGGTGAGGCAGGTGCAGTCGTCCCCCGTGGCACCGGACTGGGACGACGACATGTCCGTCGCCCCGGCCGTGCAGGTGCTCGACACGAGATCGGCCGGTCCGGCGCTGCCGGTGTCAGGGTCGGTGTGGTCCCGTGGCGCGCTGCCCGGGGCCGACGCCGCCCTGGCCCTGCTGGGCAGCCTGGGTGGCGTCGACGCCTGGACCATCTGCCGGATCACCGAGGACACCTGGACCGGCCTCGCCGTCCAGCCGACGGCGCAGGCCACCGGCCCGCGGTCGGCGTGGTCGGGCACCCGGGCCGCCTCCTACCAGGCCGGCACCCCCGTGGCCCGGGACCGCTCCCTGTGCCACCACCTGCTCTCGGGTCCGCAGCCCGTCGTCGTCCCCGACCTCGGCCGCAGCCAGCACGTCGACCTGCGGCGGCTCGCCGACGGCTGGGGCCTCAACGGCTACCTGGGCATCGCGCTGCGGGCCCCGGACGGCCGGCAGCTGGGGTCGCTGGCCGGGTTCAGTGCCTCGCCCGTGGACCCGGGGCAGCGGGACTGGCCGGAGCTGCTGGCCGTGCAGGCCGCCGCACTGCAGGCGTCCCTCAGCGCCGACATCGCCGCGCTGGACGACGCCCGCGAGGACGCCTTCGAGCGGAGCCTGGACAGCCACGACGACGTCACCCGGCTGCCCAACCGGCGCGGGTGGGCGATGTTGCTGGCCACCGAGGAGCAGCTGTCCACCCCGGTCGGCGACCCCGTCGGGCTCGCGCTGGTCGACCTGGGCGTCATCCGCACCGTGCGCTCGCTGCGGCGGGCCGTCTCGGTGGTCCGCGAGGCCGCCGGTGACGTCCGGCTCGCCCGCGTCGGCCCCCGCCAGATCGGCATCCTGGCCGGCGGGTACCAGACCTCCCAGGTGGCCCGGGTGGCCAACCTGGTGCAGGCCCGGCTCGAGGGCGCGGGCTTCCGCACCGCCACCGCGCACACCATGCGCGCCGGCCTGGAGCCGCTGGCCACGACCTGGGTCCGGGCCGAGAACGCCCTGGTGACCGCGCGCCGTGAGCAGGCCGGGAGCCGGAGCCGGTGAGCGCCGGCCCGGTGACCACCGGCGGGGCCGACGCCTGGGTGCTCTCCACCGACACCGACCGCACGCCCGACGTCGGCCTGGTCCGCCCCGGCATGATCGCCGGCGGCGTGCTGACCCTCGTGGCCATGCTCGTCGGGTCCTCCCGGCTGCAGGCCCTCGAGGCCGCGGCGGCCGTCCCGCTCGCCCGGGCGATCGGCCTGGAGGACGCCCGTCAGGTCGGCCGGTCGGTGCTGTTCACCGTCGACGGGCAGCCGACCGGCATCGACGTCACCGTCGGGTGCACCGCGGCCTTCCTGCTGCTGCCCTTCGTCGTCATCACCACCGTGCTGCTCGCCGTCCGCCGGATCCCCGTCCTGCGCGCGATGAGCGCACTGGTCGCCGCCGTGCTCGTGATCCTGGCGGTCAACCAGGCCCGGATGCTGGCCATCACCGCCGGGATGGCCACCTGGGGACCCGAGGTGGGGTACGCCCGCACCCACGTCCTCGTCGGCACCGCCGTCAGCACCCTGGGGGTGGTGCTCGCCGGCACCGCCTACCTGGTGGTCCTGCTGCGCGGCACGTACCCCTCGCCGGCGGTCGACCCCCAGGACGGGGACCGCTGGTGAACCAGGACAACATCGCGCTGGCGGCGCTGAACACGACCGCCTTCATGCTCTGCGTCAGCTTCCTGCTCTACGTCGTGTTCATCATGCGGCCCTTCCTGGCCCGCGCGGACAGCGTGCCCGGCAGCCGCCACGGCTACGACTTCCACCTCGTCGTCCCCTGCCTGGACGAGGAGCTCGTCGTCGGCGGGACGGTCCGGCACCTGCTCGGGGCGTTCCCCGAGGCCACCGTCTGGGTCGTCGACGACGGTTCCACCGACCTCACCCCGGGCATCCTGGAGGACCTGCAGGACCAGTTCCCGCAGCTGCGCGTGGTCACCCGCACGCTCCCCGACGCCCAGCGCGGCAAGGGCGCAGCGCTCAACGCCGCGTGGCGGGCCATCGACGCCGCCCTCCCGGCCGAGGCCGACCGGCACCGCGTCGTCGTGGGCGTGCTGGACGCCGACGCCCGGCTGGAGCGGCTGGCCCCCGACGTCATCTGCGGCTACCTGGTCGACCCCCGGGTCACCGCCGTGCAGGTGCAGGTCCGGGTCACCGACGACGTCGACGGCCTCGCCGCCGCGGACCTGGCCTCCCTCGTCGACCTGGACGAGGTCCCGGTCCGGCGGCGGGACTCCTGGCTGGTGCAGCTGCAGGACCTGGAGTTCACCGGCCCCATCGCGGCGATGCAGAGCCTGCGCCGTCGGACCGGCAGCGTGGGCATGGGCGGCAACGGCCAGTTCACCCGCATGTCGGCGCTGGACCGGATCGCCGAGGAGTTCGGCACGCCGTGGCACGGCGCCCTGCTGGAGGACTTCGAGCTGGGCCTGCACGTGCTGCTCACCGGCGGTCGCACCGAGTACTGCGACGAGACCTTCGTGGCCCAGACCGGCCTCCCGCGCGTGCGGCCGCTGCTGCGCCAGCGCAGCCGCTGGGCGCAGGGAGGCATGCAGTGCTCGCGCTACCTGTGGCGCATCATCTGCTCCCCGCGGGTCAGCCTGCCCGGTGCCCTGGAGATCGCCTACTACCTCTGGGTCCCGTGGTCCCAGCTGCTGGGCTCGGTCGTGTTCCCGGCCGCGATGGCCGTGCAGGTCTGGTACATGACCCACACCGGGGACGGCGTCGGCTCCTGGTGGTCCGGCGGGGCCTGGGGCCTTGTGCCCCTCGCGGCGCTGTTCGGCGTCCTGCCGCACGTCGTCTGGGGTCCGGTCTACCGCTCCCGCAGCGGCGGGTCGGTGACCCGCCGGCGGGCCGTCGCCCTCGGGCTGCTCAACGTCGCCTACGCCTACCTGCTGCAGGTGGCCGTGTGGTGGGCGTTCACCCGGATCCTGCGCGGCCGCCGGGACTGGAAGAAGACCTCCCACGTCGCAGCCGCCGGGACGCCCCGGCCGGGCGCTCCGGCGCCGGGGCGGGCACCCGGACGGTCGGACGCCGCCGTGTTCGCCGCGCTGCCGGCCGAGGTGACCTGGCCCGGCCTGGACGTGCCCGGCCGGCACTCGACCGCCCGCCCGTCCTCCTCCCCGGGAGGAGCCGGCCGGGTGCAGACCCTGGACCCGGCGACCGCGGCCCGCCCCCCGGCGTCCGACCACTCGGGACGGGTGGTGAGGACCGCGGGGATGCGTTCGGTCCGGGGGCCCTCGGGGACCGACGGCGCGGGGGCGGGCTCGACGGTGGTGGCGACGACCACCGGCTGCGCCGCGGCGGGCTCCGCGGGCGGACGGGCCCGCTGGGCCGGGGCGGGTGCGAGCGGGGGGACGAGTGTCGGCCCCGCCGACGGGGGCCGGGCGGCCG
>NZ_CEEDOS010000071.1:0-11361 GCF_979256525.1 Klenkia sp. AC732
GCCCCTCCCCGCCGTGAGCGTGGATCAGGTCAGGGGCGAGCGGGGCAGCATCCGGTCGGAGATGATCCGCTTCTGGATCTCGCTGGTGCCCTCGAAGATCGTGGTCAGCCGGGCGTCGCGCCAGTGCCGCTCGACCTGGCGCTCGGTGGTGTAGCCGTTGCCACCGTGCAGCTGCATGGCCTGGTTGGTCACCCGCACCGCCATCTCGGTGGCCTGCAGCTTGACCATCGCGGCCTCCCGCTCGCAGGGGACCCCGACGTCGAGCAGGTGCGCGACCTGCCGGTAGAACGCCCGGGCCTGCTCGACGTCGGCGGCCATCTCGGCCAGGGCGAAGCGCAGCGCCTGGAAGTCGCCGATCGGGTGACCGAACTGCTCGCGCTCCTGCAGGTAGGTCGTGGTGTCCTCGACCGCGGCGCGGGCCAGGCCCACGGCGCGGGCCGCGGTGTGCACCCGGGCCGTGTTCAGGAAGGCCTGCGCCTCGGCGAACCCGGCCTTGGACCCGCCGTCCCCGTCGGCGTCGCCCGGGGCGACGATCAGGTCGTCGGCCGGGATCCGGACACCGTCGAACTGCAGGTCCCAGGTCAGGAAGCCGTGGTACCCGACCTTGTCGATCGGGTAGCCGCTCAGCCCGGCGGGGAACGAGCCGCGCTCCTTGGCCAGCAGCACGTTGCGCAGCCCGCGCGAGCGGGACTCCCCCGGCTGCGGGTCGCTGACCCGGACCAGCACCTGGATGAAGTCGGCGGCCTTGGCGTTGCCGCACCAGCGCTTGTGCCCGGTGAGGACCCACTCGTCGCCGTCCCGCACGGCGCGGGTCTGCACGTTGGCGAGGTCCGAGCCGGCGTCGGGCTCGGACAGCGCGACGGCACCGATCCACGAGCCCGCGGCGGACCTCCGCAGCAGGTCGTCCCGGCGGGAGGCGTCGGCGACCGAGGTGCCCATGCCCTGGGAGCGGGCCAGGATCGAGGCCACGCTCATCCAGGCCCGGGCCAGCTCCTCGCTGACCATGCAGTACTCGAAGACGCCGAGGCCCATCCCGCCGTGGTCGCGGTCGATGGTGATGCCGAAGTACCCGAGCTCGCCCAGGCGCTCCAGCAGGTGCTGCGGGATCTCGCCCTTCTGCGGGTCCAGCTCGTCCGCGACCGGCAGGACCTCGTCCATCGCGAAGGCGCGCGCCTGCAGCTGCAGCGCCTCCCGCTCCGGGGTGTGCCACGGCGGCAGCAGGTCGGGACGACGGGGCTCCATCTGCACGGTGCCCGTGGTGGTCTCGTCGGTCTGCGGGGTGCTCACAGCGCTCTCCTGCACGTCGTCGGGCGGGTCGCCCTCCAAGTTACCGGCCGGTAACCGCACCCGCGCCCGGACTGCCCTCCCGCCGCTCGATGTCACATCCAGCGGCATCCCGGCCGGCCGACCCCGCTCGAGGTCACATCGAGCGGGGGGAGCCTCAGCGCACGCCGCGCTCGGCGGCCAGGTCGACGTAGTGCTGCACGACCCCGGCGTCGTCCACCGCGCCCAGGTTGAGCGCCTTCTCCGGGGCCACCCCCTGGAACAGCCGCTTGAGCGGGACCTCCAGGCGCTTGCCGGTGCGGGTGTGCGGCACCCCGGGGACGACGATCACCTCGTCGGGCACGTGCCGCGGGCTGGCGTTGCGCTTCACCGCCTCCCGGATCTCGGTGACCAGGGCGTCGGTGAGCTCGAAACCCTCGGCGAGCTGCACGAACAGCGGCATCCAGTAGCCGCCGTCGCGCTGCTCGACCCCGAGGACGATGCAGTCGGCGATGGCCGGGATGGACTCGACGGCGGCGTACAGGTCGGCGGTGCCCATCCGGACGCCGCCGCGGTTGAGGGTGGAGTCCGAGCGGCCGGTGATGATGCAGCTGCCGGTGGGGGTGATCTCCAGCCAGTCGCCGTGCCGCCACACGCCGGGCCACGGCTCGAAGTAGGCCTCCCGGTAGCGGGAGCCGTCCGGGTCGGCCCAGAAGTACAGCGGCATGGTGGGCATCGGCTCGGTGACGACCAGCTCGCCCAGGTCGCCGAGCACCGGCTGTCCGGACTCGTCCCAGGAGGCCGCGGCGACGCCGAGCATCGGCCGTTGCAGCTCCCCGGCGACCACCGGCAGCAGCGGCGAGGAACCGATGAACCCGGTGGCGACGTCGGTGCCCCCGGACAGCGAGCCGAGGAACACGTCGGGCACGACGGCGGCGTAGACCCACTCGAACGCGGCCGCGGGCAGCGGGGAGCCGGTGGACCCGATCGACCGCAGCGCCGACAGGTCGTGGTCCTCCCCGGGCCGCAGGCCGGCCTTCTCGCAGGCGGTCAGGTAGCCGGCGCTGGTGCCCAGGTAGGTGGTCCCGGTGCGGGCGGCGACGGCGAACTGGGCGTCCAGCGTCGGGTACCCGGGCGCCCCGTCGTAGACGACCAGCGTGGCGCCGGACAGCAACGAGCAGCTGGCGATGTTCCACATGATCCAGGCGGTGGAGGCGTACCAGGAGAACCGGTCGTCGGGCCCGACGTCCAGGTGCAGGCCCAGCTGCTTGAGCTGCTCGACCGCCACGCCGCCGTGCGAGTGCACGATCCCCTTGGGCAGGCCGGTGGTGCCCGAGCTGTAGACGATCCACAGCGGGTGGTCGAAGGGCAGCGGCTGGAAGACCGGCGGCTGCAGGTCCGCGACGGCGTCGGCCCAGGCGAGCGCGCCGTCGGCGACCTCACAGGGGAAGAGCCGGGGCAGCACGACCGTCGTCCGCACCGTGGGCAGCGCGCCCCGCAGCTCGGCGACGACGTCGCGGCGGTCGTGGTCGCGGCCGTTGAACCGGTACCCGTCGACGGCGACCAGCACGACGGGCTCGATCTGGGCGAAGCGGTCCAGCACGCTGCGGGTGCCGAAGTCCGGGGCGCAGGCCGACCAGACGGCGCCGATCGACGCGCAGCCCAGGAACGCCACGACCGCCTCGGGCACGTTGGGCAGGTACCCCGCCACGCGGTCGCCGGCCTGCACGCCGAGCCCGCGCAGGGTGGCGGCGAAGGCGCCGACCTCGCCGCGCAGCCGGGCCCAGGACACCTCCTCGGGCTCGGCGTCCTCGCGGACGCCGATCACCGCCGGCTGGTCCTCCCGGGCGTGCCGCAGCGCGAGCTGGGCCAGGTTGACCTGCCGTTCCGGGAACCAGGTGGCCCCGGGCATCGAGCGGTCGGTGAGCACCTCGTCGTCGCGGACCGGGTCACCGCCCTCGAACACGTCGAACCAGGTGGCGACATCGGCCCAGAACTGGTCCAGGTGCTCGGTCGACCACGCCCACACGGCGTCGTAGTCCTGCCCCAGGGACGTGCCGCGGCGCTCGTCGACCCAGGCGGCGAAGCGCCCCAGCTGGGACGCCGCGATCGACTCGGGCGTCGGGGACCAGAGCGGGGTGTCGGCCGTCACAGGCCCACCCTGCCAGAAGTCCGCGCCCGGGGGTTCGGGGCAGGGACGAACGGGCAGGTCAGCGGGCACGACGAGCCGACACCCGAGGAGAACCGTGCCGACCCGCCCCCTGACCCGAACCCGTGGTCACCTGCCCATCGAGGACCACGGCCTGATCGGGGACGGAGCCACGTGCGCGCTCGTGGCCCGCGACGGCTCCATCCCGTGGCTGTGCCTGCCCGACTTCGACTCCCCGCCGTTCCTGGCCGGACTGCTGGACGCCGAGCGGGGCGGGGAGTTCTCGATCTCGCTGACCGGGCTGGAGTCCGCCGACCAGCGGTACCTCGACGACACCGGCGTGCTGCTCACCGAGCTGCAGGGCCCCGACGGCACCGTGGAGATCACCGACTGCCTGACCCTGCGGGCCGGCGCCGACCTCACCGAGCTGGTGCCCGCGGGCCGCTCCGAGCTGCTCCGGCTGGCCCGGGTGGTGTCCGGTTCGGCCGAGCTCACCGTCCGGCTGCGCCCCCGGGACGACGTCCAGGTCCGCCGCGAGGGCGGTGGCTGGGCGCTGTCCTGGCCCGCGCGGCCCGAGCTGCGGCTGACCCTGTGGTCCTCGCACCCGCTCGAGGTCGGCGAGGACGGCTCGCTGGGCGGCACCGTCACCCTGCGCGTCGGCGACCCGCTCACCGTCGCGCTGCACTGGTCGGGCAACACCCGGCTGCAGGACCGCCAGGACCCGGCCGCGCTGGTGCACCAGACCGCCACCGCCTGGCGCGCCTGGGCCGGCCGGATCCGGTACGAGGGGCCGCAGCGCCGGCTGGTCCGCCGCTCGGCGATCACCCTCAAGCTGCTCGACCACGCCCCGACCGGGGCGATCATGGCCGCGGCGACGTCGTCCCTGCCCGAGGAGGTGGGCGGCGTCCGGAACTGGGACTACCGCTACACCTGGGTGCGCGACGCCTCGTTCTCGGTCTACGCGCTGCGCCGCATCGGGCTGACCACCGAGGCCGACTCGTTCCTGGCCTGGACGCTGACCAACGCCGAGCGCGACGGCGGCCCGAAGATCATGTACGCCCTGGACGGCGGGCAGCCGCCCGAGGAGTGGGAGGACGCGGGCCTGTCCGGCTGGCGGGACTCCGGCCCGGTCCGCTGGGGCAACGGCGCCGCCGGGCAGACCCAGCACGACGTCTACGGCGAGCTGATGGACGTCGCACACCAGTGGGCCTCCGACGGCGGCTCGGTCGACGAGCACCTGTGGACCGCGCTGTGCGCGCTGGCCGAGCAGGCCATCGAGATGTGGCAGACCCCCGACCAGGGCATCTGGGAGATCCGCGGGGCCGGGCGGCCGTTCACCTACTCGGTGGCGATGTGCCAGGTCGCCGTCGACCGGGCGCTGCGGATCGCCGAGAACTGCTCGCTGGACCACCCGCGGGAGCGCTGGACGCAGGCGTCGCAGGAGATGCGGGCCGCCGTCCTGGAGCGGTCCTGGGACGAGGGGCGCGGCACGTTCACCGAGCACCTGGCCGAGGCCGGTGAGGCCAACGACGGCGGGCTGGACGGCTCGCTGCTGGCCCTGCCGTTGCGTGGCGTCGTCCCCTTCGACGACCCCAAGATGGTCTCCACCGTCGAGGCGGTCCGCGAGCACCTGGACGCCGGGGACGGCCTGCTCTACCGCTACCTGCACTCCGAGTCCGACGACGGACTGCCCGGCCAGGAAGGTGCGTTCCTGCTGTGCAGCTTCTGGCTGGTGGACAACCTGACCGGCCAGGGCCGCCTCGACGAGGCCGAGGCGCTGTACGACTCGCTGTGCGCCCGGGCCACCCCCCTCGGCCTGCTCAGCGAGGAGATCGACCCCACCGACGGGTCGTTCCTCGGCAACTTCCCGCAGGCGTTCAGCCACCTGGGGGTCATAGCCTCGGGGTACAAGATCGCCCAGGCCCGACGTGCAGAGGCAGGCCGCAAGTGACGCGTTCGTTCGTCGTCCTCGGCGGTTCCGGTGACCTCACCGGTCGCCTCCTCCTCCCCAGCCTGGCCCAGCTGTACGAGCGCGGGGTGCTCGACGGCGACGTCGAGGTGCTCGCCGTCAGCCAGCAGGACTGGGACGACGAGGCCTACCGGGACTGGGCGCGGGCGCGGCTGACCGCGCACGCCGGCGACCTGCCCGAGGACGCCCGGGAGCGGGTCGTCGCCCAGCTGGGCCACGAGCACGGCGACGTCACCTCCCCCGACGACCTGCGCCGCGCGCTGGCCCGGGTCGACGGCGTCCCGGTGGTCTACCTGGCGCTGCCCAACACCGTCTTCCTGCCCACGCTGACCGCACTGCGCGAGGTCGGGCTGCCCGAGGGCGCCCGCGTCGTGGTGGAGAAGCCCTTCGGCACCGGGATCGCCGACGCCCGCGAGCTCAACGAGGTGCTGCACGGCCTGGTCCCGGAGGAGGGCGTCTTCCGGATCGACCACTTCCTGGCCAAGCAGACCGTGCTCAACGTGCTGGGCCTGCGCTTCGCCAACCGGGTCTTCGAGCCGGTCTGGAACGCCCAGCACGTGGACGCCGTCGACATCGTCTTCGACGAGGACCTGGGGCTGGAGGGCCGGGCCGGCTACTACGACAAGGCCGGCGCGCTGCGGGACATGCTGCAGAACCACCTGCTGCAACTGCTCGCCGTCGTCGCCATGGAGCCGCCGCAGTCGCTGGACGCGGCCACCCTGCAGGCCCGCAAGTCCGACGTGCTGCGGGCGGTGCAGCCGGTGGTCGCGCAGAGCGTCCGGGGCCGCTACACCGCCGGCACGATCGAGGGCCGGGAGCTGCCCGACTACGCCTCCGAGGACGGCGTGGACCCCTCGCGGATGACCGAGACCTTCGCCGAGTTCACCGTGACCATCGAGAACTGGCGCTGGTCCGGGGTGCCGTTCCGGCTGCGTACCGGCAAGGCCCTGGGCACCCGGCGCAAGGAGATCGTGGTCCGGTTCAAGCCGGTGCCCCACCTGGCCTTCGCCGACGAGCAGCCCGAGCCCGACGTGCTGCGCCTGCAGCTGTCCCCCGACGGCATCGCCCTGGAGGTCAACCTCAACGGCGCCGGCGACCCCTTCGACCTGGAGCGCGAGGTGCTGCAGACGACCTCGCCGCCGCAGGACCTGCCGGCCTACGGCCTGCTGCTGCGCGAGATGCTCTCCGGGGACCCCACGCTGTCGATCTCCGACGTCGAGGCCGAGCAGGGCTGGCGGATCGTCCAGCCGGTGCTCGACGCCTGGGCCGCCGACGAGATCCCGCTGCAGGACTACCCCGCGGGCTCGGACGGCCCGGCGTGACCGAGCCCGGCGAGCGCAACGTGCTGGGCGGTCCGCTGGAGCTGTGCGGCACCGACCCGGTCACCGGCTTCTACCGGGACGGGCACTGCTCCAGTGGCCCGGACGACGTCGGCAGCCACACCGTGTGCGCGGTGGTGTCCGCGGAGTTCCTGGCCATGCAGGCCGCCCTGGGCAACGACCTGACCACCCCGCGCCCGGAGTACGGCTTCCCCGGCCTGGTGCCCGGGGACCGGTGGTGCGTGGTCGCCGTCCGGTGGCGGCAGGCGTTCGAGGCCGGCGCCCCGGCCGGCGTGGTGCTGGCCGCCACCAACGTGCGGGCGCTGGAGGTCGTGCCGCTGGAGATGCTGCGGGCGCAGGCCGTCGACGTCCCCGACGACCTGTCCGGGTGGCCGGGACCGCCCGGCTCGGGTTCTGTCCAGACGTGAGCACCGACCTGCTGGGCCTGCCCCTGACCACGCTCGACGGGACGCCCACGACCCTGGCCGAGCTGACCGGGGGCGGGCCCGCCCTGGTGGTGAACGTGGCCAGCCGTTGCGGGCTCACCCCGCAGTACGCCCAGCTGCAGGAGCTGCAGCAGGAGTACGGCAGCCGCGGGTTCACCGTCGTCGGCGTGCCCTGCAACCAGTTCGCCGGCCAGGAGCCGGGCACGGCCGAGGAGATCGCGTCCTTCTGCTCGGCGACCTACGACGTCACGTTCCCGCTGACGGCGAAGCTCGACGTCAACGGCCCGCACGCCCACCCGCTGTTCCGGGAGCTGACCGCCGCCCCCGACGTCGCCGGCGAGGCCGGGCCGGTGGCCTGGAACTTCGAGAAGTGGCTGCTGTCGGGCACCGGGGACGTCGTCGCCCGGTTCCGGCCACAGACCCAGCCCGACTCCCCCGAGGTGCGGACGGCGATCGAGGCGCAGCTGACGTCGTGAGTCACAGGCCGAGGGACGGTTGCGCACGACCGTTCGTGGGCAACCCCGCGGCGACACGCTCCGAGACCACGGAGCACTGCTCCCCTGGAGGACATCGCATGATCCCGGCAGGCAACATCCGCGACTGGCGCGGCGAGAACGTCGTCGACCCCGACGGCCACAAGATCGGCTCGCTGGAGTCGATCTACGTCGACGTCGTGTCCGACGAGCCCTCGTTCATCGGCGTCGAGGTCGGCGGCCTCATCGGCGGCAAGAGCATCGTCTTCGTGCCCCTCAAGGACGCGACCGTCGGCCCCCGCGAGGTCCGGGTGTCCTACCCCCGGGACCTGGCGAAGGCCGCCCCGAACATCGACACCGACGGCGAGCTCACCGCCGACGAGGAGCCGAAGGTCTTCGCGCACTACCAGCTGCCCTACTCCACCGGCGCCAACGGCGAACGGCAGCTCGCCCGCCGCTGAGCGCACCGGAGGGGTGGGCCCGTGGGCTCACCCCTCCAGGGCCGACGGGTCCATCCAGACGGCTTCCCAGACGTTGCCCGACGGGTCGGCGAAGCTGGTGCCGTACATGAAGCCGTGGTCCTGCGGGTCGCTGAACCGACGTCCGCCGTGCGCGAGGGCCTTGGCCAGCAGGTCGTCGCACTCCTCGCGGCTGGCCGCCGACAGCGCGTTCATCACCGACACCTGCTGCGCCGGGTCGCCGGCGCTGGCCCCGGCGGGGAGGAACCCGGTGAACTTCTCCCGGGTCATCACCATCGCCACGATGTTCTCCTCGATCATGAACGACGCGGTCTCGGCGTCGGAGAACTGCAGGTCCTGCTCGAAGCCCAGACCGGCGTAGAACGCCTTCGCGGCCTCGACGTCGGACACGGGCAGGTTCACGAAGATCATGCGCACGGGGTGCTCCCTGGGTCTCGGGCCGGCCGTCCCGGCCCCGTCACAGCACAGGACCGGTGTCCGGCCACAGACTCATCGGCCCCCGTCGCACCCGGTCGCCGCACCCGGCCGCCGCGCCCTCCCGCCCCCGGTGCGCGCCCGCGCCGGTCCACTGTCGACGACCCCCGCCTGGGCGCGCACCCGCGCCGGGACCGCGCGCCCACGCCGGGCACCGAGCGGCTGACACGGCACCGGCGCGCACCCAGAGCGTGAGTGCGCGCCGGGGGCCGAGCTGCTCAGCCGATCCGGACCAGCTTCTTGTTGACGAACTCGTCGGCGGCCAGCAGGCCCATCTCGCGCGAGGTGCCGCTGCGCTTGACGCCGCCGAAGGGCAGCTCCGGGGAGTCGGCGAGCACCAGGTTCACGTAGACCATGCCGGCCTCGATCCGGTCGGCGACGCGCTCGCCCTGGGCCGGGTCGGTGGTGAAGACGTAGGAGCCCAGGCCGAAGCCGGTGTCGTTGGCCAGCTCCACGGCGGCGTCCTCGTCGGGCACGGAGTAGACGACGGCGACCGGGCCGAAGAACTCCTCGCCGTAGGCCGGGTTGTCCGGGGTGACGTCGGTGAGGACGGTCGGCTCGAAGAACGCGCCGGTGCGGGTGCCGCCGGCGACCAGGGTGGCGCCGTGGGCGACCGCCCGCTGCACCTGGGCGTCCAGGGTCTCGGCGGCCCGCAGCGAGGACAGCGGGCCCAGCTCCGTCTCGGCCTTCGTCGGGTCCGCCGGCACGATCGCGGTCATCGCCGCGGTCATCTTCGCCAGGAAGTCCTCGTAGAGGTCGGCGTGCACCACGAAGCGCTTGGCGGCGTTGCAGGACTGCCCGCTGTTGTCCATCCGGGCCTCGACGGCGGCGGAGACGGCGCCGTCCAGGTCGTCGGTGGACAGCAGCACGAAGGGGTCGGACCCGCCCAGCTCCAGGGCCACCTTCTTCAGGTGCCGCCCGGCGACCTCGGCGACCGCCGTCCCGGCCCGCTCGGAGCCGGTCAGCGAGACGCCCTGCACGCGGGGGTCGGCGATGATCGTCGCGGCCTGGTCGTTGCTGGCGTAGACGTTGACGTAGGCGCCCTCGGGGAAGCCGGCGTCCAGGAACACCTGCTCGATGGCCGCGGCGGACTCCGGGCACTGCGGGGCGTGCTTGAGGACGATCGTGTTGCCGACCGCCAGGTTCGGGCCGGCGAACCGGGCCACCTGGTAGTACGGGAAGTTCCACGGCATGACGCCCAGCAGCGGGCCGAGGGAGGCCCGGCGGATCACCGCGGTGCCCTGCGAGCCCTCGACCAGGTCGATCGGCTGGTCGGCGGTCACCGTCTCGGCGTTGTCGGCGTTGTACTCGTAGATGTCGGCGGCGAAGTCGACCTCGCCCTCGGCGGCGGTGACGGTCTTGCCCATCTCGCGGACGATCAGCGCGGCCAGCTCGTCCTTGCGCTCGCGGTGCAGCTCGGCGACGCGGCGCAGCAGCGCGGCCCGCTCCTGCACCGTGGAGGACCGGGACCACCCGCGGTGCGCAGCCGACGCCGCAGCGATCGCCCGCTCGACCTGCTCGTCGGTGGCGGTGGGGTAGCTGGCGACCGTCTCCCCCGTGGCGGGGTCGACGACGGCGTACTCGGTCATGGGTGCTCCGATCTCGGGACGGCGTGTCTCGGGCTGATCATGGCCCGCCGAGCGGCTCCGTGGCGCGTCAGGGCCCACGCAGCAGGACCGGGAGGCCGGGGAGGCTCGACGGATACGGTCGTCGCGGTAGCCTCCACCGACGGATTCCGTCGCCTCAGGAGGACCAGCATGGCCCGCTACGGCACGCAGTACGGCCCGGACGTCACGTTCCTCGGCGTCGACCGGTGCGACCACACCGACCCGGCCTCGATGGCCGGCGCCGACGTCGTCGTCCTGGGGGCCCCGTTCGACGGCGGGACCAGCCACCGGCCGGGCACCCGGTTCGGGCCGCAGGCGATCCGGATGACCGACTACCTGCCGCACGACGGCTCCCGGCCCAGCCTGGCCCTGCGCACCGACGGGCTGCGCGACCTGCGGGTCCTGGACGCCGGCGACGTGGAGATGTACTCCGGGGACATCGAGGTGGCGCTGCCCGCCCTGCGTGCCGCGGTGGCCGACGTCGTCCGGGCCGGTGCGATCCCGGTCGTGCTCGGCGGGGACCACTCGATCGCCTTCGCCGACGCCGGCGGGGTCGCCGACGTGCTCGGCCACGGCCGGGTCTCGATGATCCACTTCGACGCGCACGCCGACACCGGGGACATCGAGTTCGGGTCGCTGTGGGGCCACGGGCAGCCGATGCGCCGGCTGATCGAGTCCGGGGCGCTGCGCGGGGACCGGTTCCTGCAGGTCGGGCTGCGTGGCTACTGGCCACCCCCGGAGACGCTGGACTGGATGGCGGAGCAGCGGATGCGCTCCTACGAGATGACCGAGATCGGGCACCGCGGCCTGGCCGCCTGCCTGGCCGAGGCCTCCACCATCGCCACCGACGACTGCGACGGCGTCTTCCTCTCCGTGGACATCGACGTCTGCGACCCCGGGCACGCGCCGGGCACCGGCACCCCCGAGCCCGGCGGGCTGACCGCCCGCGAGCTGCTGGACTCGGTCCGCCGGCTGTGCCTGGAACTGCCGGTGGTGGGCATCGACGTCGTCGAGGTGTCCCCGCCCTACGACCACGCCGACATCACCGCCGCCCTGGCCAACCGGGTGGTGCTGGAGGCGCTGTCCGCGATCGCCCGGCGCCGCCGCGACGCCCTTGTCGCGGCGCAGCACGGCGGCGGCCGCGCGGAACTCCTCGGCGGACAGCGGGTCCAGCGGGTGGGC